>NZ_JBSGET010000003.1:0-139844 GCF_053603035.1 Kitasatospora sp. NPDC004272
GCATGCCCGCGGGGACGGCGGGTGGCCCCCGGGTGACCGTCGGCGGTCAATTCCGGTGCGCTCTGTCACCCGCTCTGTCGACAAGGCGGCGCCCCCTACGCGGCCCACGCCTCCTACGCGCCCCTCGCGCCCCTCGCGCCCCTCTCACCCCTCGCGTCCGAGTCGGTCGGCGACCCCTTCCCGCACCGCCCCACCGCGCTCGACCCCGCCGTCCCGGCCCTGCTGCGCGCGCAGCTCACCCAGTACCGGGCGCTCGGCCAGCACCTCGACCCCGTCCTGCTCGTCCCCGCCCTGCAGATGCAGAGCGAGACCGCCGTCCGGATCGCGCTGCGCTGCGACGGCCGTTCGCGCGCCGAACTGCTGCTGATCGCCGCCCACTTCATCGAGTTCGGCGGCTGGATGGCCCAGGAGGCGGGCGACCGGCACACCGCCCTCGCGCACACCGAACGGGCCGTCGAACTCGCCCGGGCCGGCGGCAACCGCCACCTCGCCGGGTACGCGCTGGTCCGCCGCGCCCTGATCACCTTCTACGCCGGGGACGCCGCCGCCACCGTCGCGCTCGCCACCGCCGCCCAGGACCGCCGCCTGCCGCCGCGCATCCGCGGCCTCGCCGCACTCCGCGAGGCCCAGGGCCACGCCCTCGGCGGCGACCGCAACCGCTGCCTGCGCGCCCTGGAACGCGCCGAGGTGCTGCTCGCCACCGCCGCCGCCGACCACGACGGCGGCCCGGTGATCGGCAGCGCCAACGTCGCCGACCCCGCCGCGATGACCACCGGCTGGTGCCTGTTCGACCTCGGCCACGCCCGGCGCGCCGCCGAGGTCCTCGACCGCGAGTACGACCGCCTCCCGCCGCACGCCACCCGGGCCCGGATCCGCTACGGGCTGCGCCGCGCCCTGGCCCACGCCGGCGCCGGCGAGGCCGAGCACGCCTGCGCCGTCGCGGCCGAACAGCTCGGCGCGCTGGCCGACGTCCCCTCCGCGACGGTCGCCACCGACCTGCGCCGACTCGACCGCGAACTGCGGCGCTTCCGGGCCAGCCGGACGGTGCGCGCGTTCCAGCCCGTGCTGCTCCGGGCGATCACCGGCGGCTGCTGACCGCCCCGGTCCGCCCCCCGCACCACCGTTTCCCTCCTCCCGGGCGGGTCCGCCGCCGGGACACCCCGCACAGAGAGGTCGACGCACCATGCCCGCGATCTTCGTGAACTACCGCACCGGAGACCAGGAGGCGGTCGCCGCGCTGCTCGACCACGGACTGTCCTACCGGTTCGGCAGCGACCGGGTGTTCCGGGCGAGCAAGTCCATCGCCCCCGGCCGCCACTACCCGCGGGAGATCATCGCCGGGGTCCGCAGCTGCGCGGTCCTGCTCGCGGTGATCGGCCCCCGCTGGTTCGACGTGCCGGGCCGCGACGGCCGCCCCGCCGTCGAGGACCCCGGGGACTGGCCGCGCCGCGAGATCGCCGAAGCCTTCGCCGCCGGAGCCCTGGTCGTTCCGGTCCTGGTCGGCGACACCCCCAGGCTCCGCCCCGAACGCCTCCCCGAACCGCTGGCGCCCCTCGCCGACTGCCAGCACCGCCGCTTCGACCTGCGCAGCTCGCACACCGACCTGGCCCGGATCGCCGACGAACTCGCAGCGCTGATACCGGAGTTGGCCGCCCACGACACGGCCCGCGTCTGACTCTCCCAAAGACACGCAGCAGCACGGACCTTCGACGGGCTCCGGCCGTCAGCGGCCTCGACCCGCCGTTCCCCGGGCCCCTGGTGGTTGCTCTCCCGGATCCTCGCGGTCCGCCCGTCAGGGCTTGCGGGCGACGCCGGCCCAGATGGCGACCTCGTGGTCGGTGTCCTGCGGGGCCTGGTCGGGGCGCCAGAGCGGGGCGGTGACCAGGCCGGGCTCCAGCAGTTCGAGGCCGTCGAAGAAGCGCAGCACCTGTTCGCGGCTGCGCATGCTGAGCTGCGCGCTCGCGGACTTGTAGGCGGCGGGGCCCTTGGCGGCCTCCTGCGGGGGAGCGAAGTCGCCGGTTGCGTGCGAGAGGGCGAGGTGGCTGCCGGAGGGCAGGGCGTCGACCAGGGTGCGGACGATCCCGTACGGGTCGTCGGCGTCGTCGATGAAGTGCAGGATCGCGAACAGCTGGAGGGCGACCGGCTGGTCGAGGTCGAGCAGCTCGCGGACGGCGGGGTCGGCGAGGATCGCCTTCGGGTCGCGCAGGTCGGCCTGCAGGACGCTGACCGTGCCGGGGCGGGCGCCGGCGAGCAGGGCCCGGCCGTGCACCAGGACGATCGGGTCGTTGTCCAGGTAGGCGACCTTCGCGGCGGGGTCGACGGCCTGGGCGATCTCGTGGGTGTTCCCGGCCGAGGGGATGCCGGTGCCGATGTCGAGGAACTGGCGCACGCCCTGCTCGGCGAGGGTGCGCACGGCCCGCTGCAGGAACGCCCGGTTGGCCCGGGCGCTGATCCGCACCAGCGGGCTGATCGAGAGGACCTGGTCGGCGGCGGCCCGGTCGGCGGGGAAGTTGTCCTTGCCGCCGAGGTAGTAGTCGTACATCCGGGCCGGGTGCGGGATCTCGGGGCGCAGCTCGGCGGACGGCGGCGGCTCCTGGCCGCCGGACATCCAGTCGAGCGCGATTTCCTGATGGTCGGTCATGTCTGGCTCCCCCGTCGGTGGAACGCGTTTTCGGGGGCAGCATAGACGGCCCGGCGGGGGGTGCGGCGGCCGCCCGGGGAAAGGAGCGGATCAGCTCTCCGCGTCCGGGTCGGGCCCGGGTTCGGGGCCGGTGTCCGGGTCGCGGGTGAGCAGGTAGCGGGCGCCCGGTCCGGCGGCCCCGGCCCGGTCGGCGGCGTTGTAGAGGCCGCAGCGGGTCAGGGAGAGGCAGCCGCAGCCGATGCATCCGGTCAACTTGGCTCGCATCAGCTGGAGTTCGGCGATCTGCCGGTCGATCCGGTGCTGCCAGGCGGCGGCCACGGCGTCCCACTGGCGGGTGCTGGGGGCGCGGTCCTCGGGGAGCCGGGCGAGTGCGGCGCGGGCCTCGTCGAGGCTGAGCCCGACCTGCTGGGCGGCCCGGACGAAGGCGATCCGGCGCAGCGCGGAGCGGGGGTAGCGGCGCTGGTTCCCGGCGGTGCGGGTGGAGTGGATCAGCCCGAGGCTCTCGTAGTAGCGCAGCGCGGAGGCGGCCAGGCCGCTGCGTTCGGCGAGCTGGCCGATGGTGAGGACGTCGTGCCGGGTGGGTGCCATGGCCGTCCAGGGTACCGGGGAGCGTCCGCTTGACTTCAAGCGCGCTTGAAGTCGGAGGCTGTTCCCCATGACGAGCGAAGCGACCCGCACCCTCGGCGGCGGCGGGTACACCGACCTGCCGCGCCTGATCTCCCTGATGACCGGCGACGAGAAGCACTCCCCGGCCGCGAACTCCACCCTGGACGCGCTGTGGGTGCTGTACGACCGGGTGCTGGACGTGCGCCCGGAGAACGCGGACGCGCCGGAGCGGGACAGGTTCCTGCTGTCCAAGGGCCACGGCCCGATGGCGTACTACGCGGTGCTGGCCGCGAAGGGCTTCTTCCCGGTGGAGCTGCTGCACAGCTTCGGCGCCTACGACTCGCCGCTGGGCCACCACCCGGACCGGCTGCTGGTGCCCGGCGCGGAGATCGGCTCCGGTTCGCTGGGCCACGGCCTGCCGCTGGCGGTGGGCACCGCGCTGGGCCTGCGGGCGCAGGGGCTGGAGCGCCCGGCGGTGTGGGTGCTGATCGGGGACGCCGAGTTCGACGAGGGCTCCAACCACGAGGCGGTGGCCTTCGCCGGGGCGTACGGCCTGGAGCGGCTGCACGTCCTGGTGATCGACAACTCCTCGGCCACGCACGGCTGGAGCGGCGGCATCGCGGCCCGCTTCGCCGGCGAGGGCTGGTCGACGGCCGCCGTCGACGGCCGCGACCACGAGCAGCTGTACCGGGCGTTCACCGCCCCGCATCCGGGCCGCCCGCACGCGGTGGTGGCCCGCACCGAGCCCAAGTACAGCTGAGAGCAGGGGAGAAGAGACCGTGAACAGCACCCACGAGCCGACCATGCGCGAGCAGTTCGCCACCACCGTCACCGAGTTGCTGGAGCGCGACCCGCGCACCGCGCTGGTGCTCGCCGACATCGGGGTCGCGCAGTTCCCCGGGGCGGCCCGCGCCCACCCCGACCGGGTGGTCAACGTCGGCATCCGCGAGCAGCTGCTGATCGGCGTCGCGGGCGGCCTGGCGCTGACCGGGATGCGCCCGATCGCCCACACCTTCGCCAGCTTCCTGATCGAACGGCCCTTCGAGCAGGTCAAGTTGGACCTGGTGCACCAGGGCGTCGGCGCCGTCCTGGTGTCCGCCGCCGGCTCCTACGACTGGCCGGCCGGCGGCCGCACCCACATGTCCCCGGGGGACGTCGCCCTGCTCGACACCCTGCCCGGCTGGCACATGCACGTCCCCGGCCACCCCGCCGAGACCGACCTGCTGCTGCGCCACGCGGTCGCCGCCGGCGACACCCTGCAGTACGTCCGGCTCTCCGCCCACCAGAACGCCGAGCCCCGCCCGGTCGCACCCGGCAGGTTCCTGACCGTCCGCCAGGGCTCCCGGTCGGCCGGCACGGTGCTGGCGGTCGGCCCGATGCTGGACGCCGTGCTGGCGGCCACCGAGACGCTCGACGTGACGGTGCTGTACGCGGCCACCGTCCGCCCGTTCGACGCGGCGGGCCTGCGCGCGGCGCTGGGCGAGCGGGCCGACGTGGTGCTGGTGGAGCCGTACCTGGCGGGCACCTCCGAGCGGGCGGCGCACCAGGCGCTGGCCGACCTGCCGCACCGGGTCCTGGCGCTGGGCGTGCCGGTGGCCGAGCACCGGCACTACGGTTCGGTCCCCGAGCACCTGGCCGCCTACGGCCTGGACGCCGCCGGGCTGCGCGCCCGGATCGCCGAGCACCTCTGGTAGGGCCCGCCGGCCGCTCAGGCGGTGCGCACCACCGCCACCGCGTCCGGCCCGAGCAGCACCGCGCCGCCCGGACCGGCCGCCACCTCGCCGAACGACGCCTCCAGTGCGGCGAGTTCGCCCTCCAGCGGGACGGGCAGCGGCTGCGCCCCGCCGCCGAGCCGCACCAGCACCCGGTAGCGGCCGCGGTGCACCACCAGCCACCCGGCGGCCGCGTCGTGGCGGACCAGGACGGCCGCCAGGTCGCCGTCCGCCAGCTCCGGGGCGGCCCGCCGCAGCCGGATCAACTCGCGGTACCAGGCCAGCAGTTCGGCGTGCGGGGCGCGCTGCGGTTCGGACCAGTCCAGGGTGGAGGCGCGCACCGTGTCGGGGCTCTGCGGGTCCGGCACGTCCTCGGCCCGCCAGCCGTGCCCGGCGAACTCCCGCCGCCGCCCCTGCCGGACGGCCTCGGCCAGCTGCGGGTCGGTGTGGTCGGTGAAGTACTGCCAGGGGGTGCCCGCGCCCCACTCCTCGCCCATGAACAGCATCGGCGTGAACGGCGAGGTCAGCACCAGCGCGGCCGCCGCGGCCAGCCGCCCCGGCGGCAGCGACGCGGAGAGCCGGTCGCCGGTGGCCCGGTTGCCGACCTGGTCGTGGGTCTGCGCGTAGCCCAGCAGCCGGTGCCCGCGCTCGGCCGGGAACGGGCGGCCGTGCGAGCGGCCCCGGAACGAGGACCAACTCCCGTCGTGAAAGAAGCCCTTGGTCAGCGTCTTGGCCACGGCCGCGTACGGGTCGGCGGCGAAGTCCGCGTAGTAGCCCTGGGATTCGCCGGTCAGCAGGCAGTGCAGCGCGTGGTGGAAGTCGTCGCTCCACTGCGCGTCCAGGCCCTGCCCGCCCGCCTCCCGGGCGGTGGTGGTGCGCGGGTCGTTCAGGTCGGACTCGCCGACCAGGAACAGCGGACGGCCGGTGGCCCGCGCCAACGTGCCCACCTCGGCGGAGAGTTCCTCCAGGAAGTGGCGGGCCCGGGTGTCCACCAGGGCGTGCACCGCGTCCAGCCGCAGCCCGTCGATCCGGTAGTCGCGCAGCCAGGCCAGCGCGCTCTCGATCAGGAAGGCCCGGACCTCGTCCGAGCCCGGCGCGTCCAGGTTGACCGCCGAACCCCACGGCGTCTGGTGCCGGTCGGTGAAGTACGGGCCGTACTGCGGAAGGTAGTTGCCGGACGGGCCGAGGTGGTTGTGCACCACGTCCAGCACCACGCCCACCCCGCGCCGGTGCGCCGCGTCCACGAACCGTTTCAGCCCGTCCGGGCCGCCGTACGGCTCGTGCACCGCCCACAGGTCGACCCCGTCGTAACCCCAGCCGGAGCGGCCCGGGAAGGCGCACACCGGCATCAACTCGACGAAGTCCACGCCCAGTTCGACCAGGTGGTCGAGCCTGGCGGCGGCCGCGTCGAACGTCCCTTCCGGGGTGAAGGTGCCCACGTGCAGCTCGTACACCACCGACCCCGGCAGCGGGCGGCCCCGCCAGGCGGTCTCCGACCAGGCGAACGCCGCGTGGTCGACCGGGCGGCTCAGCCCGTCCGGGCCGGACGGCTGCCGGGCCGAGCGCGGGTCCGGCAGCGCCGGCCTCCCGTTCAGCCGGAACCCGTAGTCACCCTCCGGAGCCTCGCCGCGCCACCAGCCCGGCCGCCCCGAATCGCGCTCCAGCAGGTACGGGATCGCCCCGACCTCGACCTCGACCACCTTGGCGTCCGGCGCCCACACCTGGTACCGCATCACGACCCCTCCGAGAGCAACGCCACCGGCAACTGCCGGAACAGATAGGACAGTTCGACCGGACCGCCGGTGAAGCGGCGCTCCGTCAGCAGGTCCGTCCAGCGGCCCGGCGGCAGCTCCAGCACCGTCTCGCGCCAGCCGCCCGCCCGGTGCAGCCCGTACGGCAGCCGGGTCGCCGCGGACAGCACCCGCTCGCCCCGCCCGAACGCCACCAGGTGCTCCGCCGCCGGGCCGTCCGCCGCCAGCGGCCGGTACGAGCCCAACTCGCCCGCGCGGCGCAGGTGCAGGGCCGTGGTGGTCAGGTGCAGCTTCTCCCGGGCCAGGTCGCCCGGGCGCGGCTCCGGCGAGTCGGTCAGCCGCACCGCCAGCGCGCCCAGGTCCACCGGCGCCCGGTTGTCCGGGTCGACCAGCGTGTACAGCGGCTCCTCGCCGCCCTGGAACACGTCCGGCACGCCCGGCGCCAGCAGGTGCAGCAGCGTCGCCGACAGCGAGTTCACCCGGGCGAACGGCGCGATCAGCCCGGCGAACCCGGCGATCCGCGGACACAGCCCCGGATTGGCCAGCGCCTCCCGCGCGTACCGCTCCAGCCAGCCCTCGAACCCCGCGTCCGGGGCCTTCCACGAGGTGCGCCGCTTCGCCTCCCGCACCGACTTCAGCACCACCGCCAGCAGCCGGTCCTGAGGCAGCGGCCACGCCGCCAGCAGGGTCTGCCACAGCAGCCAGGCCGTCGGGCGGTCCGCGCACGGCCCCGCCGCCAGCGTCCACGCCGCGCACTCCGCCGCCCACACCTCCGGCAGCTCCGCCAGCACCGCGAGCCGGGCCCGGGCGTCCGCGCTGCGCTTGGTGTCGTGCGTGGACAGCGCCGTCATCGCCCCCGGCCACAGCCGCTCCTGGTCGGCGCACCAGCGGTGGAACTCGTCCACCGACACCCCCGGGCGCTCCGGCAGGCCGCCCACCTCGTTCAGCGACAGCAGTGCGTTGAACCGGTAGAACGCGGTGTCCTCCACGCCCTTGGCCGCCACCGCCGACGCGGTCTGCGCGAACCGCCGGCAGAACTCGTCCCGCGCCGCCGACCGCCCCAGCGAACCCAGCGCCAGCGCCCGCACCAGCAGCTCGGTGTCCGAGGCGTCCACCGGGGCCGCCAGCGCCTGGCGGGCCTCCAGCGGGGCCGGCTCGCCCGGCACCACGTACGGCCGGTACACCGGGTACCCGGTCAGCAGGCCCTCCAGCGCCCGGCGCACCGCCAGCGGCGAGTGGTCCGCCAGCTCGGGGCCCTCCGCGCAGATCCGCCCCACCAGGCGCACCAGCCGGTCGGTCTCCGCGGCCAGCGCCCCGCCCGGCGCGACCATCTCGGCCCGCCCGGCCCGGCCCGCCGCCGCCGGGTCCGCCGCCTCGCCGACGTCCCGCCGGTAGGCCGCGAACAGCTTCTCCGCGCCCCGCCGGTCGGTCAGCACCCCGTCGATCCGGCGCAGCGCGTCGTACCCCGTCGTCCCCGCGCACGGCCAGTCCGCGGGCAGCGCCTCGTCCCCGGTCAGGATCTTCTCCACCACCGTGTACGCCCCGCCGGTCGCCTCCGCCAGCCGCCGCAGGTAGCCGCGCGGATCGGCCAGCCCGTCCGGGTGGTCGATCCGGAAGCCCGCCAGCACGCCCTCCCGGTGCAGCCGCAGCAGCACCCCGTGCGTCGCCTCGAACACCTCCGGGACCTCCACCCGGACGGCGATCAGGTCGTTCACGGTGAAGAACCGGCGGTAGTTGACCTGCTCGTCCGCCAGCTGCCACCAGCACAGCCGGTACCACTGCCGCTCCAGCAGCTCCGCCAGCGGCAGGCCCTCGGTGCCGGGCCGCAGCGGGAACTCGTGCTCGTGGTAGCGCAGCACCTCCCCGTCCACCACCAGCTGCCCCAGCACCGCGCCCAGCCGGTCGCCCAGCAGCGGCAGCAGCAGCCGCCCCCGCTCCGGCGCGTCCACCGGCCCCGGCTGGGCGCCCCAGTCGACGTCGAACCAGGCCGCGAACGGGTCGTCCGGGCCGTTCTTCAGCACCTGCCACAGCGGCCCGTTCAACCGCTCCGGCACCGGCAGCGCCATGTGGTTCGGCACCACGTCGGCGATCAGCGCCAGCCCGTGCGCCGCCGCCTCCGCGGCCAGCGCGCGCAGCGCCCCCTCGCCGCCCAGCTGCTCGCTGATCCGGCTGTGGTCCAGCGTGTCGTACCCGTGCGTGGACCCCGCCACCGCCTCCAGCAGCGGCGACAGGTGCAGGTGCGACACGCCGAGCGCCGCCAGGTACGGCACCGCCCGGCGGGCGTCGTCGAAGGTGAACCCCGGCTGCAACTGGAGCCGGTAACTGGCCGTCGGGGCGTCGGCTGTCTCGGGGCGTGCGGCGGCGGACGTCATACCCGGATGCCTACCCGAGCCACCCCGCCGCTACCGCCCGCACTGCGCCGAACGGGCCCCCGCTCACACCGGATCGGGCTCCGCCGCCCCCTCGCCCGCCAGCGCCCGGGCCGCCGCCAGCTCCGCCGCCGCCCCGGTCAGTGACGCCTCCACCATCGCGTACGCGTCCGGCCCCACCGGCACCCGCACCGGCCCGGACGGTGCCGCGACGGCCCGCAGCACCAGCTCCGCGAACGCCTCCGGCCGGTTCAGCTCGGCGTCCCCCGCCATGCCGCGCAGCGCCAGGTGCATCGGCTCCAGCGTCTCCCCGTACACCGGCAGCTTCACCGCCGTCTCGGCCAGCGAATTCCCGTACGAGGTGGCGAAGCCGCCCGGCTCCACCACCGTCACCCGCACCCCGAACGGCGCGGCCTCCGCCGCCAGCGCCAGGCTCATCCCCTCCAGCGCGAACTTTCCCGCGACGTACGCCCCCAGCCCCGGGAAGGCCATCCGGCCGCCCACCGAGGAGACGTTCACCACGTGGCCGCCGCCCTGCGCCCGCATCACCGGCAGCACCAGCCGCGACAGCCGCCACGGCGCCACCGCCAGCACCTCCAGCTGCTCGCGCAGCTCCTCGTCCGAGACCTCCTCCACCGCCCCGAACAGGCCCACCCCCGCGTTGTTCACCAGCACGTCCACCCCGCCGAAGCGCTCGCGCGCCAGCTCCACCACCGCCGCGCAGTCTGCCGCGCTGCGCAGCTCCAGCCGGGCCGGCACCACCTGCTCGGGGAACTCCGCCGCCAGCGCGTCCAGCGGCGAGGCCCCCCGGCTGGTCGCCACGATCCGGTCCCCGGCCGCCGCCACCGCCCGCGCGAGCGCCAGCCCCAACCCCGACGAACAACCGGTCACCAACCAACGACGAGACACTTCGTACCCCCTCTGATCTGCGATTTCACGCTACGCAGGGGGATACCCCGATCAGGGGCCCGGGGAACGGCGGGTCGATGCTGCTGGTGGCCGGAGCCCATCGAAGTGTCCGTGCTGCTGCGTGTCTTCAACGGAACCGGAAGCAGATGCGCGCTCCGGCAGTGAATCGTCAGCAGACCCGGGCTCGCCGTTCCCCGAGCCCCTGGCGGGGGCTCTCTTCCGTCACGCGGGGCGCTGGAGGACCACCAGGGCGCGGTCCGGCAGGCGCAGCGTGTCGCCGGCCTTGACGCGGGGGCCGGTGCCGCGCGGGGGGAGGGTGGGGAGGGAGGTGTCGACGACGAGTTGCCAGGCTTCGCCGTGGTCGGCGGGGACGGTGAAGGCGAGCGGCTCGAAGTGGGCGTTGAACATCAGCAGGAAGGAGTCGTCGACGATCTTGCCGCCCCGGCGGTCGGGTTCGGAGATGGCGTTGCCGTTGAGGAAGACGGTCAGCGACTTCGCGTAGGTGGTGGACCAGTCCTTCTTGGTCATCTCCTCGCCGGCGGGGGTGAACCAGGCGATGTCGGTGAGGTCGTCGTGGGTGCCGGAGACCGGGCGGCCGTGGAAGAAGCGGCGGCGGCGGAAGACCGGGTGGTCGCGGCGCAGCCAGATCATGCCCTGGGTGAACTCCAGCAGGGAGGCGTCGGCGCCGGCCCAGTCGACCCAGGTGAGCTCGGAGTCCTGGCAGTAGGCGTTGTTGTTGCCGCGCTGGGTGCGCCCGGCCTCGTCGCCGTGGCAGAGCATCGGGACGCCCTGGGAGAGCATCAGGGTGGCGACGAAGTTGCGCTGCTGGCGGGCCCGCAGTTCCAGGACGGCCGGGTCGGTGGTGTCGCCCTCGGCGCCGCAGTTCCAGGAGCGGTTGTGCGACTCGCCGTCCCGGTTGTCCTCGTGGTTGGCCTCGTTGTGCTTGTCGTTGTAGGAGACCAGGTCGCGCAGGGTGAAGCCGTCGTGGCAGGTGACGAAGTTGATCGAGGCGATCGGGCGGCGGCCGTCGTCCTGGTAGAGGTCGGAGGAGCCGGTCAGCCGGGAGCCGAACTCGGCCAGCGTCGCGGGTTCGCCGCGCCAGAAGTCGCGGACGGTGTCCCGGTACTTGCCGTTCCACTCGGTCCACAGCGGCGGGAAGTTGCCGACCTGGTAGCCGCCCTCGCCGAGGTCCCAGGGCTCGGCGATCAGCTTGGCCTGGGAGACCACCGGGTCCTGCTGGACCAGGTCGAAGAACGAGGAGAGCCGGTCGACCTCGTGGAACTGCCGGGCCAGCGTGGCGGCCAGGTCGAAGCGGAAGCCGTCCACGTGCATCTCGGTGACCCAGTAGCGCAGCGAGTCCATGATCATCTGGAGCACGTGCGGACTGCGCATCAGCAGCGAGTTGCCGGTGCCGGTGGTGTCCTCGTAGAAGCGCTGGTCCTTGGCGAGCCGGTAGTAGGAGGCGTTGTCCAGGCCGCGGAAGGAGAGCGTCGGGCCCAGGTGGTTGCCCTCCGCGGTGTGGTTGTAGACCACGTCGAGGATCACCTCGATCCCGGCCGCGTGCAGCGCCTTCACCATCGACTTGAACTCCTGCACCTGCTGGCCGCGGTCGCCGGTGGAGGAGAACGAGGAGTGCGGGGCGAAGAAGCCGACCGTGTTGTAGCCCCAGTAGTTGGACAGCCCCAGGTCGCGCAGCCGGTGGTCGCGGACGAACTGGTGCACCGGCATCAGCTCGATCGCGGTCACGCCCAGCTTCGCCAGGTGCTCGATCACCGCCGGGTGGGCCAGGCCGGCGTAGGTGCCGCGGATCTCCTCCGGGATGCCCGGGTGCCGCTTGGTCAGGCCCTTCACGTGCGCCTCGTACAGCACGGTGCGGTGGTAGTCGGTGCGCGGCGGCCGGTCGGTGCCCCAGTCGAAGTACGGGTTGATCACCACCGAGTGCATGGTGTGCGGCGCCGAGTCCAGGTCGTTGCGGCGCTCGGGCGCGCCGAAGTGGTAGCCGTACACCGACTCGTCCCAGTCGATGTTCCCGCTCATCGCCTTCGCGTACGGGTCGAGCAGCAGCTTCGAGGCGTTGTGCCGCTGGCCCAGGCCCGGCTGGTACGGGCCGTGCACCCGGAAGCCGTAGCGCTGGCCGGGCTGCACGCCCGGGAGGTAGGCGTGCCGGACGAAGGCGTCGGTCTCGCGGAGCTCGACCACCGTCTCGGTGCCGTCCTCGGCGAGCAGGCAGAGTTCGATCCGGTGCGCGCTCTCCGAGAACACGGCGAAGTTCGTGCCCGCACCGTCGTAGGTGGCGCCGAGCGGATACGGTTGCCCCGGCCAGACCTGCATGAGACCCCAACTTCCTTGCGCAAGACGCGAACTGGCGCTCCCACGGGGGATTCCCGGCGGAGCGCCCGGCCATGTGCGGGGCGGCAGCGGCGTGACGCACGGCACATTCCGCATACTCCCCGGCGGGGGCCGGAACTCCCCGCCCATTCGCCCGTGGTTCGCCCGAACGGGTGTCCTGGCGGCCCGACCCGTCGGCGTGGCGCGGTCGGACGGTGACGGACCGCCGGGAGCCGGTCCGCTTGCTGTCAAGAGGGCTGCGGCCCGGTGGCGGCGGGCGATACCCTTGATCGTCCGGATCGCGAGCCCCGGGCCCGTGCGGCGTGCGACCAGGACCGCCGCGGTGGAGCGAAACAGCGGACGCACCGTCACCCGCGGGGGACGGACGAGAGGTGAGGTAGCGGATGGGGTTCCCCGCCGGCGGCGACGGCACGGACCCGCGGGCCGGGAGCAGCGAGGCCCCCACGCTGATCGTCCGCGGCGGCCGCGGCCCGCTGCCCCCGCAGAGCGGCCCGCTGGAGGGCATGCCGCCCGCCTGGGCCGCCGAGCAGTGGGAGGACGCCTACCGCCGGGTCCGGCTGACCGGCCGCGCCTACGTCTGGCTCAACCTGGTCGAGCAGCGGATGCGCGCCCTGGTCGACGAGGTGCTGCGCCCGGTCTACGCGCCCGCGCACGGCGAGGAGTGGGTCACCGCCGCCGCCGGACCGGCCGGCGAGGAGTGGGTGCACCGGGCCGCCGCCGTCCGCGAGGTCTCCCGCCGCAAGGGCTACCTGCTGGACCCGCTGGACGACGACCCGCTGGTCTTCCTCACCCTGCCGCAGCTGCGCGAACTGATGGTGCAGCACTGGCCGTGCTTCGAACCGCACCTGGTGGACCGCCGGGAGGTCGAGCTGGCCCTGGACGAGCTGGAGGTCGCCCGGCACGTGGTCTCCCGCAACCGGGCCCTGTCGCAGACCGTCCTCGACCAGACCGAGCGGGCCGCCGCCCGGCTGCTCGCCCTGCTCGACGGCGCGCACGGCGGCGTCCCCGCCGACGTGGTCGAGGAACTCGTGGCCGGCCGCTACGCCGACGTGGTCGCCGTCCACCCCGACCGGGTCCGGCTGCAGCGCGACCTGCCGGTCGAGGACCTGCTCGACGGCGCCCGGCGGCTCGACGCGGTCGGCATCGGCCTGGGCATGCTCTGCCAGAACTACACCGGCAAGCGGCTGGTCAAGCTCGCCTCCGACGGCTGCCGGGTGCGGCTGCTGTTCCTCAACCCGGCCAGCAGCGCGGTGCGTCGGCGCGAGCGCGAACTGGGCATCGGCCGAGGCGAGTTGGGGCGTGCCGTGGAGATGAACATCATGCACGTGCGGCGGGTGCGGGCCCGGCTGCGCGACCAGGGCAGCTTCGAGATCCGGGTGTTCGACGAACTGCCCCGGTTCACCGCGTACCTGGTCGAGGGCCAGCGCACCACCGGCGCCGGCGGGCGCCGCCGCTCCACCGACCTCGGCGTGGTCCAGCCGTACCTGCGCAAGGCGCGCGGCATCGAGTCGCCCGCGCTGGTGCTGCGCGGCGGCGCCGGGCAGGAGTCCGGCGGCACCGAGCCCGGGCTGCTGGAGGTCTACCGCGAGGAGTTCGAGGGGCTGTGGGGCGACTCCCGGCCGGTCTCCTGAACGCGCACCGGGCCGCCCGGCGGGCGCGTACCGGCCCGTCCGAGGGGCAGACGCGCCCTGGCGCTGTCACTGCGGCGCGCGATGATGGACGCACCTTGGCAGTGCTGACGGAAGGACACACCCCATGACCTGGTGGAAGGGGCCGCTCACCGGTTTCGACCTGGAGACCACCGGCACCGACCCGGAGGAGTCACGGATCGTCACCGCCGCCGTGGTCGACACCCTCGGCGGCGGCGTGCAGGGCGCCACCACCTGGCTGCTCGACCCGGGCGTGCCGATACCCGCCGAGGCCGCCGCCATCCACGGCATCACCGACGCCGAGGCCCGCGCCAACGGCCGCCCCGCCGCGGCGGCGATCGAGGAGATCGCCACCGCCCTGGCCGAGCGGCTCGCCGCCGGGCGCCCCGTGGTCGCCTTCAACGCCCCCTTCGACCTCTCCCTGCTCGACGCCGAACTGCGCCGGCACGGCCTGCCCACGCTGGCCGAGCGCCTTGGCGGCCCGGTCGGCCCGGTGGTCGACGCGATGGTCGTCGACCGCGCCCTGGACAAGTACCGCAAGGGCTCGCGCACCCTGCAGCGGGTCTGCGAGGTCTACGGCGTCGAACTGCGCGACGCGCACGAGGCCGGCAGCGACGCGCTGGCCGCCGTCCGGGTCGCCGTCGCCCTCGGCCACCGGTACCCGGACCAGGCCGGCGACCTGCCGCTGGACGAACTGCACCGGCGGCAGGTCGACTGGTACCGCAGCTGGGCCGCCGACCTGCAGGACTGGCTGCGCCGCAAGGACCCGGCGGCCGTGGTCGACCCGCGCTGGCCGCTCAAGGCCGCCTCCTGAGCGCCGCGCCGACGGCCCGTCAGGACTGCGGGAAGTCGAAGGCGTAACCCTGGGAGACCAGCCACGGCAGCAGCTGTTCGAGCGCCGCCACCGTCTGGCTCCGGTCGCCGCCGCCGTCGTGCATCAGCACCACCCCGCCCGGGCGGAGGTTCTGCTGCACGTTGGAGACGATCGCCCGCACGCCCGGGCGCGACCAGTCGCGCGGGTCGACCGTCCAGCCCAGCGACTTCATCCCCAGGTCGGCGCCGATCCGCTCGTTCTCCGCGGTGAAGTCGCCGCCCGGGGCGCGCCACCAGGTGATCTCCGGGGCGTTGCCGGCGGCCTTCTCGATGTCGGCCTTGGCGTCGCCGATCTCGGCGACCTGCCGCTCGTGGCTCTGGGTGTGCATCGGCTGCGGGTGGTCCACGGTGTGGTCGCACAGCCGGTGGCCCTCGGCGAGGATCCGCCGCACCGCCGCCGGGTGGGTCTTCGCGTTGTCGCCGATCTCGCAGAACGTCGCCTTGGCGCCGTACTGCGCCAGCAGGTCTAGCACCCGGCCGGTGGCCGGGCCCGGGCCGTCGTCGAAGGTCAGCGCCACCGTCCGCCCGCCCGCGGCGGTGTGCCGCAGCACGCCGGTGGCCGGTGCGTGGGTGGACGGCGCGGCGCTGCCGGGCGTGCCGCTCGGGCTCGGCCGGACGGGGGCCGCCGTCCGGGCCGCGGACGGGGAGGCGGACGGGGACGCGTACGGGGAGGCGGACGGCGCGGCGGAGGCGGAGGTGCCGCTCGCGGACGGGGCCGGGGTGCTGCGGGTGGGGGAGGCCGGGCTCTCGCCGCCCTCGCCGGGTGTCGGCCGGGCCGCCACCGAGGAACTCCCGCCCGCCGCGCCGGTGGTGCTCGCGCTCGGTGCCACCGAGCGGTGCGCGGCGTCCCCCGCCGCGGAGGGGGAGCCCTGCGCGGCGCAGCCGGCCAGCAGGGCCGAGGTGCCGAGCAGCGCGGAGGCGCCGAGCAGGAGGGAACGTCGGGGGGCGGGTATGCGGGCCTTCACCATGGGGCGACTCCTGACGTCGTACCGGCCGCCGCGGGGCGGGGCGTCCGGTACGACGCCAGGTACGAGCGGGGTGGTTCCGTCCGGTTGTGGGCCGCGTCACAGTGCGGCGCGGAACGCCGCGCCGCGGGGCGGCCAATCGGACAGAAGCGGGCAGAATGGGAGTTAAGCGGTCAGAACGCGAACCAGCGTACTGCCGTCGCTCCGTCCCGCAGCGAGCCCACCCGGCGGCGGAACTCGGCCGCCGCGGCCGGGTTCCCGGCCGCCTGCTGGGCCACCCACGCCGCGCTCGCGGTCTCCCGGGCCCCGCGCAGCACCGCGAAGCCCGGCCAGTCGCGGACGTCCCACCCGTAGGCCGCGTCGAACGCGGCGACCTCCTCGGCCGGTACGCCGTAGCGGTCCTGACTGAGCGCCAGCACCACCAGGTCGTGCTCGCGCAGGTCCGAGGCCATGTACTCCAGGTCGAGCAGCACCGGGCCGTCCGGGGTGACGTGCACGTTGCGCGGCAGCGCGTCGCCGTGGATCGGGCCGGGCGGCAGGGCCGGGGCCAGTTCGGCGATCGCGGTGAGAAAGGTCTCCTTCCGGAGCCGGAGGAAGGCCGTGTCGGCGGGGTCGACGTGCCCCTCGGCGGCGGCCAGCCAGGCGTCCACCGGGGCCAGCAGGTCGCGCCGCCCGAGCGGGACCGGGGCCGGGCCCAGCGCGTGCAGCGCGGTCAGCAGCGGCGCCAGGTCGACCGGCCGGGCCGGGCGGACGGCCGGGGCCAGCCGGTGCCACCAGGTCACGGGGTGCTCCCGCACCACCCGCACGCCGCCGTCGGCCGGGCGCACCACCGGCACGCCCGCGCCGTCCAGCCAGCGCGCCAGCGCGAGTTCGCGCTCGGCCCGGGCGGCGTCCCCCGGGGTGCGGCCGACCTTGGCCACCAGCCCCTCGGCGGGCAGTTCGAAGACGGCGTTCTGCCCCAGCGCGAGCAGCACGGCCCCGGCCGGGTCGATCCCGGCCGGGGCGCACGCCTCCTGCAGGAGGGCCAGCGCCCTCGGTTCGTCGAAGATCACCCGTTCATTGTCGGGGGGATCCCCGGCGGGCGGTGCAGGCGGGGCCCGGGGAACCGCCGCGCCCCGGGCCCCGCCGCCGCGGCTCCGCTAGCGGCCGGCGCCGACGGGCAGCGGTTCGGCGGGCGCCCCGGCCGGCCCGCCGACCGGGCCCTCGGCCTCGATCCGGGGGAGCCAGTGCAGCCAGCGCGGCAGGTACCAGTTCTTCTCGCCGAGCAGGGTCATCACGGCGGGGAGCAGGACGGCCCGGATCACCGTGGCGTCGATCAGGACGGCGACGGCCAGGCCCACGCCCATCTGCTTCATGGACTGCATGGAGAGCGTGCCGAAGACCGCGAAGACGCCGACCATGATGACCGCGGCGCTGGTGACCACGCCGGCCGTGCTGCGGATGCCGTGGGCGACGGCGGCCCCGGTGCCCAGGCCGCGGTCCCGGGCCTCCTTGATCCGGGAGACCACGAAGACGTGGTAGTCCATCGAGAGGCCGAACAGGATCACGAAGAGGAACAGCGGGATCCAGCTCTCGACCGCGCCGACGCCCGCGGTGCCGATCAGCGAGGCGCCGACGCCGTGCTGGAAGACCAGCGCGAGCACGCCGTAGGCCGCGCCGATGGAGAGCAGGTTGAGCAGGACGGCGGTCAGCGCGACCGTCAGCGACCGGAAGGAGAGCAGCATCAGCAGGAAGGCGAAGGCGACCACGAAGCCGAAGACCGGCAGCAGCGAGTCGGACATCTGCCGGTTGAAGTCGACCGACCCGGCGGTGCTGCCGGTGACCGGCGCCTCGGTGCCGGGCACCGCGCCGACCGTGGCGGGCACGACCTCCTCGCGCAGGGCCTTCAGCGCGGCGACCGAGGCCGCGTCGTTGCCGCTGCCGTACAGCGGGATGTCCACCGTCGCGACGTTCTGCTCGGCGTGCACCTTCACCTCGGTGGGGCCGTGCATCTTCCCGGTGGCGAGGGCGCGGGCCTGCAGGTCGGCGAGGGCCGCGGTCATCTCGGGGGAGGTGATGTCCCGGGCCCTGACCACCACGGTGGCGGGGGAGGGGGTGCCGGGGAAGGCGGCCTCGACCCGCTGGGAGGTGGCGACCAGGGCGTTGCCCTCGGGCAGCTGCTGCTGGAAGGTCAGGTTCGCGGTGTGCATGGTCAGCAGCGGGGCGGCGATCGCCAGCAGCACGCCGGTGGCGAGCACGGCGGCGGCCAGCGGGCGGCGCAGCACCGGGGTGAGCACCGCGTTCCAGAACCGGCCGCCCTCCCCGGCGGCGCGCCGCGAGCGGCGCAGGAAGGGCAGCCGGCCCTTCTCGACCCGGTCGCCCAGCATTGAGAGCAGGGCGGGCAGCACGGTCAGCGAGCCGAGCACGGCGGTGACCACGACCACGATCGTGGCGAAGGCCATCGACCGGAAGTCGGCCATGCCGGTGAGGAACATGCCGGCCATGGCGACCACCACGGTGATGCCGGAGACCAGGACGGCCCGGCCGCTGGTGGCGGCGGCGATCCGCAGCGCGGTGGCGTGGTCGCGGCCGGCGGCCCGCTCCTCGCGCTCCCGGCGCAGGTAGAACAGGCAGTAGTCGACGCCGACGGCGAGGCCGACCAGCAGCATCATCGAGCTGGCGTTGTCGCTGGTGTGCAGCACGCCGGAGGCGAGGGCGACCAGGCCGCCGGCGGCGACGAAGGCGGTGATCGCCAGGACCACCGGCAGCACGGCGGCGACCACGGCCCCGAAGGCGATCAGCAGGATGCCCAGGGCGAGCGGCACGGCCGTCCACTCGGCGCGCGTGAAGTCGTCCTTGAACTGGTCGGCGAACCACTTGCCGGAGCTGGCCTCGCCGTACTCCTCGATCACGAAGCCGGTGTGCCGCTCCTTCGCCCCGGCCACCGCGTCCATCACGGCGGGCACGTTGGCGACGGCGGCCTCCTGGTCGTCCCCGTCGACGGTGAACTGCAGCAGCACCGAGTGCCGGTCCGCGGAGACCGCGCCGGTGTCGTACGGGCTGAGCGGCTCGCTGGTGCGGCCGGTGGCCCGGACGGCGGCCGAGACCTGCTCCACGGTGGACCGGAAGGCCGGGTCGTCGGCCGTCAGGCCGGCGCTCTGGACCAGCACGGTCTCGCCGGCCGGGGACTTCAGGCCCGCCTCGTCCAGGATCCGGGCGGCCCGGGAGGTCTGGCCGGGCAGCGACTCCGACTCGGTGACCTTCTCCGAGCCGTGCACGCCGCCGAGGAAGGAGACGAGGACGACGAACAGGAGCCAGCCGAAGACCGCGGTCTTCCGGTGGCGGGCGCTCCAGGCGCCCATGGTGGCGGCGATTCCCTGCTTCACTGCTGGTTCCCCCAGGGGTGTCGGACGGCCGTGGCCGCCCCGGTCAGTGGGCCGCGGGAGCGGGCTCCGGCGGCCCGACCAACGCTAGGAAAGCGGGCCTTGACGAACCATCCGGCTAGTCACCGGCTTTTCCCTGGACCTGCCCCCAGGGGTGAGTAGGGGGTTAACCCCACCCCGGGGGTCGGGGTCTCCTCCTTGGGGTGCGGTGCGGTGTCCACCCTGAGGGGGAGCGATCTCCACCCGGAGCACGAGGTGGGAGGGCCCGCGGCCGGGTGACGATAGTGCGGGGCCGGCTCCGTGGCCGCCCCTGGGGGGCGGAACCGAAACCCACTTGCCGGGCGGCAAGTAAGGTCTCGTAGAATGCCCACTAGTCCTTACCTGCCGACCGGCTAGGCCCTGCGCGGGCCCGCGTGCCGGTCCGAGCCGTTGCCCGGTTCCCGTCCCCCGGCGGCGGTGAACCATGCCCAGGAGGCATTGCGAGCATGTTCCACCGACTTGGACACTTCGTCGTCAAGCGGGCCTGGTGGGTGATCATCGCCTGGGTGGTCGCTTCCTTCGCCCTGGTCTCCTTCGCCCCGAAGATGAGCGCCTCGACCGACGAGTCAGAGTTCCTGCCGAAGCACTACGAGTCGATCCGGGCCTCGGTCCTCCAGGAGGAGAAGTTCCCGGCGGAGTTCACGCCGGGCGCCATCCTGCTGTTCGAGCGCACCGACGGCGGCGCGCTGACCGACGCCGACAAGGCCGACATGGCCAAGGTCACCCAGGGTCTGACCGACAAGCACGTCAAGCTGGTCGAGCAGATCATCCCGCCGTCGGAGAAGAGCACCTCCCAGGACGGCCACTACGCCATGTCGATGGTCTCCATCGACAAGACGAAGATGCAGACCGACGAGTACAGCGACGCCGCCAAGGAACTGCGCACCGAGGGCAAGAAGCTCGCCGAGGGCACCGCGCTGAAGTTCCAGATCGGCGGCCAGGCCGCGATGGCGCTGGACCAGAAGGAGTCCTCCAGCGCCACCGACGCGATCACCATGGTGGCCACCGTGGTGCTGATCGTGGTCATCGTCGGCGTGATCTTCCGCGGCGTGCTGGTCGGCTGGCTGCCGGTGCTGCTCTCACTGCTCCCGATGATCGCCGCCAGCGGCCTGATCGCCTTCGTCACCAAGCTGTTCGACCTGAAGAGCTCGCCCATCGCCTCCGCGATCCAGATCGTGGTGATCCTCGGCGTCGGCACCGACTACTTCCTGTTCCTGATGTTCCGCTACCGCGAGCGGCTGCGGGCCGGTGACGACCGCAAGTCGGCCGTGGCCAACGGCGTCGCCCGGGTCGGCGAGGCGATCGCCTCGGCGGCCGGCGCGGTCACCGTCGCCTTCGCCGTGCTGCTCCTCTCCGAGCTGGGCATGTTCACCGCGCTCGGCCCGGCGCTGGCCATCTCGGTCATCGTCACCGCGTTGGCCTCGCTCACCCTGACCCCGGCGCTGCTCGCCGTCATCCCGGCCAAGGCCACCTTCTGGCCCGGCAAGAAGTGGATGGAGGAGCCGAAGGGCGCCCGCTTCCACAAGTTGGGCAAGACTGTCGGCCGCCGTCCGGGCCTGGTCGCCGCGTTCTCCGGCGGTGTGCTGGTGGTCCTCTCGCTGGCCGGCCTCGGCTACCAGGGCACCTTCGACATGGCCAAGAGCATGATGCCGAAGGACAAGGAGTCCATGGTCGTCATGGACTCGCTCAGCAAGGGCTTCTCGGCCGGCGCCGCCGACCCGACGCACGTCTTCCTGAGCACCGCGAACAAGGGCGGCGGCCCGCTCGACGCCGCTGCGCTGGACGGCTTCGGCGCCAAGCTGGGCCAGGTGCCCGGCGTCGCCGGCGTCGCTGCCGAGCACAAGACCAGCGAGGACGGCACCACCGCCGACTTCGTGGTGACCCTGAAGGACGCCGCGGCCAGCAACGAGGCGATCGACTCGATCACCGAGCTGCGCTCCACCGCGCACGCCGCCGCCCCCAGCGGCAGCGAGGCCCTGATCGGCGGCACCTCGTCGGTCTACAAGGACATCAACCTGGCGATGACCCACGACTACAAGCTGGTCTTCCCGGTGGCGGGCGTGCTGATCCTGCTGATCCTGGGCCTGCAGCTGCGCAGCGTGGTCGCCCCCTGGTACCTGATGGCCTCGGTCGGCCTCGGCTTCGCGGCCACCCTGGGCGCCACCACGGTGGCCTTCCTCAAGATCGGGTCCGAGCCCGGTCTGATGTTCATGCTGCCGATCTTCATCTACCTGTTCGTGGTGGCGATCGGCACCGACTACAACATCCTGATCATCGCCCGCCTGCGGGAGGAGGCCCGCGAGGGCCGCAGCCCGCGCAAGGCGGCCGAGGAGGCGCTGCGGCACGCCGGTCCGACCGTCGCGGCGGCGGGCTTCATCCTGGCGGCGTCCTTCGCGACCTTCATGCTGGCGGGCAACGTGCTCTTCGCGGAGCTGGGCTTCGCCCTGTCCATCGGCATCGCGCTGGCGGCCTTCGTGATGGCGATGTTCTTCACCCCGTCGATCACCGCGCTGCTCGGCAAGAAGGCGTGGTGGCCCGGTCACGGCGCGATGCCCGACCACGGCCCCGAGTCGATCGGCGGCGGCGAGCGCGAGCCGCAGCCGGCCGGTCGGGCCTGATCCGGCGGCCGCCGGGAGCCCGGCGGCCCGGTGCGCGGGGGGCATGCGGTCCGAGAGGACCGCATGCCCCCTCCGCGTGGCGGCGAAACACGGTGTGACCAGCGCAACCATTGCCGCCATTGACGGGGGGCGACGTGCTATTGTCGAAGCAGTTGCAGTATTGGTTCCCATGAACGTGTGTGTGCGCCTGCTGGTTCCAACCGACAGGCGCATTTGTTTTGTCCGGTGTTTAGTCTCCGGATGGGGATCGCGGCTACGTGGGGCGCACGAGGTGTGTGTCCCAATGCCCCAGTGAAAGTGGAGACGGTTATGGCTACCGGCACCGTGAAGTGGTTCAACAGCGAAAAGGGCTACGGCTTCATCGAGCAGGACGGCGGCGGCGCCGACGTCTTCGCTCACTACTCGAACATCCAGTCGACCGGCTTCCGTGAGCTGATCGAGGGCCAGAAGGTCGAGTTCGACGTCACGCAGGGCCAGAAGGGCCCGCAGGCCGAGAACATCCGCCCCATCTGAGTCCCGGCTCACGCCGACTCCTAGATGTCGCAGGCGAGGGCCCGTACCTCCACAGGGTACGGGCCCTCGTCCATGCCGCCCGACGGCCGGGGCGGCCCCACTCCCTCTTTCGGCGGCCGATTCATCGTTCAGCCCCGTCGTGCCCGTGCACACCGGCTGACGGCCCCTCAGAGAGTGGAACACGCATGCCCGAACAGTCCCGTCCGCGCACCGACCAGCCCCGCACCGGGCGGTCCCGTGCCGACCAGCCCCGCGGCGAGCAGCCCCGCACCCGCGGCGGCCGGCCCCGCACCGGCGGTGCGCCGCGCACCGAGCAGCCGCGCCGTCCGCGCCGCGGTGCCGCCGCGCCCGCGCCCGCCGAGGACTTCACGCCCGTGCAGGGCACCCCGTCCCGGCCGCCGGCGGCGAGCTTCGCCGAGCTGGAGCTGCCCGCCGGGCTGCTGAAGGAGCTCGGCGCGCAGGGCGTCACCGAGCCGTTCCCGATCCAGGCCGCCACGCTGCCGGACGCGCTGGCCGGGCGCGACGTGCTCGGCCGCGGCCGCACCGGCTCCGGCAAGACGCTGGCCTTCGGCCTGCCGCTGCTGATGCGCACCCACGGCAAGCGGGCCACCGCGCGCCGCCCGCTGGGCCTGGTGCTGGTGCCCACCCGCGAGCTGGCCCAGCAGGTCACCGAGGCACTCGCCCCGTACGCCGGGGTGCTGAACCTGCGGATCACCACCGTGGTCGGCGGCATGTCGATCACCCGGCAGTCCAACCAGGTCCGGCGCGGCACCGAGGTGCTGGTGGCCACCCCCGGCCGGCTGGACGACCTGATCCAGCGCGGGGACGTGTTCCTGGAGGACGTGGCGATCACCGTCCTCGACGAGGCCGACCAGATGGCCGACATGGGCTTCCTGCCGCAGGTCGTCAAGCTGCTGGAGCAGGTCGCCGAGGGCGGGCAGCGGATGCTGTTCTCCGCCACCCTGGACCGCAACGTGGACCGGCTGGTCAACCGCTTCCTCGCCGACCCGGTCACCCATTCGGTCGACCCGTCGGCCGGGGCGGTCACCACCATGGACCACCACCTGCTCCAGCTCGACCCCGCCGACAAGGCCGAGACCACCGCCCGGATCGCCTCCCGCGAGGGCCGGGTGATCATGTTCGTGCACACCAAGCACGGCGCGGACCGCCTGGCCAAGCAGCTGCGCGCCAACGGCGTGGTGGCCGCGGCGCTGCACGGCGGCAAGTCGCAGCCGCAGCGCAACCGCGTCCTCGACCAGTTCCGCGAGGGCGAGGTCACCGCGCTGATCGCCACCAACGTGGCCGCCCGCGGCATCCACATCGACGGCCTCGACCTGGTCGTCAACGTCGACCCGCCGATCGACCACAAGGACTACCTGCACCGAGGCGGCCGCACCGCCCGGGCCGGCGAGTCCGGCACCGTCGTCACCCTGGTGCTGCCCGAGCAGCGCCGCGAGGTCAACCGGCTGATGAGCATCGCCGGGATCCGGCCGACCGTCACCAAGGTCCGCCCCGAGGACGGCGACCTCAAGCGCATCACCGGCGCCCGCACCCCCTCCGGCGTGGCCGTGACCCTGCCGGTGCCCGCGACGGCGGCCGCCCCGGTCCAGGAGAAGCCCGCGGCGGCGAACGGCGAGGGCGGCGGCGGTCGTGGCCGCGGCCGCGGGCGCGGCGGGGCCAAGCCGGTGGACGGCGAGGCGCGCCGCCGCCCGGCCAAGCGGGCCGACGCCGGACTGCCCAAGGACCTCGACATGAGCGGCAACCCGCGCCGCCCCCGCCCCAAGCAGCGCCCCGGCGGCGGGAACCCGCAGATGGCGGCGGGCTTCATCGGCAAGGCGTCCGGCCGGGCGAAGCCGGGCTCCGGCGCGAAGAGCGGCTCCAACTACGGGACCGGCCGCCAGCGCCGCAAGGCGGACTGACGGCCGGTGCGGCCGGACGCCGAAGGGCTGGGCGCGGGTGCGCTCAGCCCTTCGGCGCGGCGGGACGCTCCGGGACGGCAGGGTCCGTCGGGGCGTCGGAGGGCCCCGAGGGCTTGGACAGTGCCCGGACGGCCGTGACCAGCGGGGCCAGCTCGGGGCGCAGTTCGGCGCCGTCGAGCGCCTCGGCGAGGGCCCGGTCGTTGGTGGGACGGGCCTCGGCGAGCAGGTCGAGGCCGGCCGGGGTGACGTTGGTGTAGATGCCGCGCCGGTCGGTCGGGCACAGGTAGCGGGCCAGCAGGCCGCGGTCCTCCAGCCTGGTGACCAGGCGGGTGGTGGCGCTCTGGCTGAGCACGACCGCGTCCGCGAGCTGGTTCATCCGGAAGTGGCCGCCGTCGCCGTCGTGCTGGTCGGAGAGCACGTCCAGCACCGAGAACTCGCGGACGCTGAGCTCGTGCCCGGCCTGCAGGGCGCGCTCGACGTGCGCCTCGATCCGGCCGTGCAGGGCGGTGAGGGCGCACCAGCCGTGCGCCAGTCCTGGGTCCGGACGGGTCATGGCCGGGGGCTCCCTTCGTCGGCGGTCCTTGCTCTCCTGCCGGTGACAAGCTTATGCGAAGTGCGCAAATTCCCGCGCCTGCAAGTATCGCTGGTCTGCTGGTCTGCTGGTCTGCTGGTCTGCTGGTCGGCTGGTCGGCCGGTCGGCCGGGGAAGGGGAACCGGGATGGAACGGGACGCGCGGATGGACGCGCAGGAAGCGGCGCTGGACGCGCTGCTGGCGGTGCTCGGGCTGGAGGTCCGGATCGAGCCGGACGCGCGGGTCGCCGCGCTGGCCGCCCGGGCCCCCGGCTACGAGCAGTACCACCGGATCGGCCACAAGCGGCAGGCCGCGTACCGGCACCTGGCCGCGGACCGGGCGGCGGTCCGTACCCACTACCGGTCGGTGCTGGACGCGCTGCTGACCGACGACGACCCCTCCTCGCCGCGCTGGCTGGCCCAGGTGCTGGCGGTCGCGGGCGGGAACCGGCGGCTCCAGCAGGAACTGGTCGCCGCACTGGAGGACGGCGAACCCCTGCGGCAGGTCTGCGCGGTCGGCGCCTGGCGGTGGGCGGACGCCCCGCACGGCGACCTGGAGCAGCGCTTCCGGGCGGCCCGCCGGGAAGCGGCCCGGAATGCCGCCGACCCGTGGGTGCGCGAACGGATGGTGGATTCGCCCGGCACGCGCGGAAATTGACGGAACATCAGATTTCCGTTCACCGGGCGGCCTTCGGAGGGCCCTGCGGTGGTCGGTTCCCGGAGCGCCGGGAAAGCGGTTCGGGCACGGCCCCGGTCCGTCGCCTCGGGCACGGGCCCGAAGTCGCGCCGGGCTCCCGGGTGACGGCTTCGGGCAGGTCCGCGCCGACGAGTTCGGCGGGCAGCAGGACGGTCCAGGGCGGGGCCGGGCGGAGGTGGCGCGCTCAGGCGGTGCGGGACGTCCGGACGGGGCGGGCCAGGGCGGCTGCGGCGTGGCGGGAGAGGACCAGGCGGGCGAGTTCGGGGGCGGCGCCGAGGACCGGGGCGAGGTGGTCGGCGCCGTGGGCCGTCGCGGCGGTGGCGATCCGGTCGGGGAGCAGGCCCGGGGCCAGCAGGTAGGGGGCGACGGCGGTGGCGCGGACGCCCGGGGTGGCGCGCAGCGCGGCGAGGGCGTCCTCGACGGTGGGCTGGGCGGCGGAGGCGTGCGCGGTGGTGACGGCGGCCCAGCCCCGGGTGCGGCGCCACTCGGCGGCCACCGCGCGGGTGGTGGCGTTGGCGGCCGGGTCGGAGGAGCCGGCCGCGGCCAGCACGACGCCGGTGCGGGCCCGGACGGCCGGGTCGGCGACGTCCAGACCGGTCCCGGCCAGGCGGCGGTCCAGGGCGTCCAGCAGCAGCGGGGAGGGGCCGAGGACGTCCGCGACCGGGATCGCCGAACCGGCGGCGCGCAGGGCGGCCGGGATGTCGTGCTTGGCGTGGAAGGCGCGGTTCAGCAGCAGCGGGACGGCGATCGCGTCGGTGAGGCGCGGGGCGACCTGGGCGATGCGGGGCGCGCAGTGGTCCAGGTAGGCGGTGCTGACGGCGAGACCGGGCGCGAGGGCGCGGACGGCGTCGGCGAGCGCCTCGACGGTCGCGGCGTGGCGCGGGTCCCGGGAGCCGTGCGCGAGCAGCAGCAGCGGCGGGAGGGCGGGCGCACCGGCTGCGGGCGGCGGCGTCCGGCGCGCGGCGGCGGGGGCGGTGCCCGGCTGCGGGCAGTGCCCTGCTGCGGCGCGCAGTTCTCCGGGCCCCTGGCGGGGTGCGGGAGTCGAGGCGCTCAAGCCGCCGCGCTCCTGGCGGGGCGCGGCGGGGGAGTCCCGGCGGTCCGGTCGGGCCCCGCGCCCTGGTGGGGGCGCGGGGGTGGGGCGTGTGGTGCGGGGGGTCATGCGGTCAGCGGGAGTTGACGAGGAGGCCGCGGCTGCGCAGGACGTGGCGCTCCAGCGGGGAGAAGAACAGCAGGTCGATGGCGACGCCGACGAACAGGATCAGCAGGATGCCGAGCAGCACGCCGGACATGTTGGAGAACTCGCGCTGGTTCTCCAGGTACCGGCCGAGCCCGAGGCCCAGGTCGGGGGAGGCGGCGATGAGTTCGGCGGCCATCAGGGAGCGCCAGGAGAAGGCCCAGCCCTGCTTGAGCCCGGCCAGGTAGCCGGGCAGGGCGGCGGGCAGCAGGATGTGGCGGGCGCCGCGCAGGCCGGTCGCGCCGAGGGTCTGGCCGGCCCGCAGGTAGATCGGCGGGACCTGGTCGATGCCGCTGATCAGGCCGTTGGCGACGGACGGGACGGCGCCGAGCAGGATCACCGCGTACATCGCGGAGTTGGTGATGCCGAGCCAGATGATCGCGGCGGGCACCCAGGCCACCGAGGGCAGCGACTGCAGGCCGGAGAGGACCGGGCCGAGCGCGGCCCGCACCGGCTTGACCCGGGCGACCAGCAGGCCGATCGGGGTGCCGATCACGACGGAGAGCACGAAGCCGGACAGGCCGCGCCAGACGCTGGTCCAGATGATCGAGAACAGCGTTCCGGCGTACCAGAGTTCGGTGAGCGAGTCCCAGACGTCGGCGGGGCTGGGGAGCTTGTCGGGGGTGGTGAGGTCCAGGCTGTAGGCGATCTGCCAGACGGCCAGGACCAGCACCACGCCGAGGACCGGCGGCAGGACCTTCTGGCGCAGCACGGTGGAGAACGGGGTGCGCTGCGCCTGGACGGTCTCCAGGGCGTCGAGGCCGGCCTCGACGCTCGCGCTGTCGGCGGACTCGGCGTCCTTGGCGTCCTTGGCGTCCTTGGCGAGGGGGACGGCGGCGGTGTCAGTGCTGGACATGGCGGCGGATCTCCCCACGCAGTTCTTCGGTGATCTCGATGGACAGGTCCGCGACTCCGGCCGACTCGATCCGGCGCGGCTGCGGCAGGTCGATCCGCCACTCCTTGGCGATCCGGCCGGGGCGGGAGGAGAGCAGCACGACGCGCTGGGCGAGGCGGACGGCCTCGCGGACGTTGTGGGTGACGAACAGGACGGCGAGCTGCTTCTCCGCCCAGATCCGGGTGATCTCGTCGTGCAGGACGTCGCGGGTGATGGCGTCGAGCGCGGCGAACGGCTCGTCCATCAGGAGCACCTGGGAGCCCTGGGCGAGCGAGCGGGCCAGCGCGACGCGCTGGCGCATGCCGCCGGACAGCTCGTGGACGCGCTTCTTGTACGAGCCCTGGAGGCGGACGAGTTCGAGCAGCCGCTCGGCCTCGGGGCGGCGCTCGTCCTTGGGGACGCCGGCCAGCCGCAGCGCGAGCTCGATGTTCTTGCCGGCGGTGAGCCAGGGGAACAGCGCGTGGTCCTGGAACATCAGGGCGGGGCGGCCGCCGGGCACCTCGATGCTGCCGGAGGTCGGCTTGTCCAGGCCGGCCACCAGGTTGAGCAGGGTTGACTTGCCGCAGCCGGAGGCGCCGAGCAGGGTGACGAACTCGCCGGGTGCGACGGTGAGGGAGATGTCCTCCAGCACCGGTGCGGCGGTGCCGGGGCGGCCGAAGGTCTTGTGCACGTGCGAGATCCGGACGGCGGTGTCGCCGTCCGGACGGCCCGTGCCGGGGGCGTCGGGCGAGGTGGTCAGTGCCGTGGTCACGGGCACCTCCTGCGAGTGTGGTTCCGGGCAGGGCGGGGATCGGTGTCCGGGGTCCGGCCCCGCGCCCGCCCGGTGAGTGGGCATCGGTTGGGCGGGCGCGGGGCGCGGACCTCGGGGCCTGGGAGGTCTTACTTGGTGCCCAGACCGGCGTCGGCGACGGCGGGCTGGTTGTTCTCCTTCAGCACCTTGTTGAGCAGGGTCAGGTCGTAGATCCCGGCCAGGTTGGGCTTCTTGAGCAGCCCGGCGTTGACGGCGTGGTCGGCCTCGGCCTGCAGGGTGCTCGCCAGCGGGTCGTCGATGAAGTCGATGTCCTGCCAGGCCGGGTCGAGGATCGCGGCGTCCAGCGAGTTGCCCGCGTCGGCCTTGATCTGGGCGTTGGCGACGTCCTTGGCCTGCGCCGAGTTGGCCTTGATCCAGGCGTTGGTCTTCACCGAGCCGCGCAGCACGGCCTCCACCACGTCCGGGTGCTCCGTGAGGAACTTCTGCGAGACGATCAGGTTGGTGATGACGAACTTCTTGTCCGGCCAGACGTCCTTCTCGTTCAGCAGGACCTTCGCGCCCAGGGTGACCAGCTTGGAGGCGGTCGGCTCGGGCACCCACGCGCCGTCGATGGAGCCGGACTTGTACGCGTCGGGGGTGACCTTGTTGTCGGTGCGCAGCACCTTCACGTCGCCGTCGCCGGTCTGGGCGTCGACCTTGTAGCCCTTCTCCGCCAGGTAGTTGAGCAGGGCGACGTCCTGGGTGTTGCCGAGCTGCGGGGTGGCGATCTTCTTGCCCTTGAGGTCGTCCAGGGTGCTGATCTTGTCCGGGTTGACGACCAGCTTGACGCCGCCGGAGGCCGAACCGCTGATGATCTTCAGCGACTTGCCCTCGGACTTGGTGAACCCGTTGATGGCGGGGGAGGGGCCGACCCAGCCGATGTCGATCGAGCCGGCGTTCAGCGCCTCGATCTCCGCCGGGCCGGCGTTGAAGACCTGGGTCTTGATCTGGGTGCCGCCCAGCTCCTGCTGGATGATGCCCTGCTTGAGGCCGACCAGTGCGGTGCCGTGGGTGAGGTTGGCGAAGTAGCCGATCTTCACGGTGTCCGCGGACAGCTTGGCGCCGCTCGCGGCCGGCTTGGCCGAGGCGCTGTCGTCGCTCTTGGAGCCGTAGGAGCAGGCCGACAGCAGGCCGGCGGTGGTCAGCACGGCGACGGTCGCCACGGCGGCGCGTCTGATCCGGCCCGCGCGGGGGCGTGCGGAGGTATGGGTGAGCTCGGTGCTCGGTGCCATGAGAGGTGTCCCGTTCGAGAGAGAAGGAAGGTCGCGCACTGGGTGTGCCTGACGTGCTGCCGGGGCCGGGCCGACTCCGCCGTGCCTGCTGTGGGAAGGAACGGCGGCGTGCGGGCCCGGTGACAGGGGCTCAGCGCCCCTGTCCGCCCCCACATCGCGTCAGGCCGCCCTGGCCGCTGCCGAGGACGCCGCTGCCGATGCGGCCGCCTTCCTTGTCCATGCCCGAGAACGCCTCGCTGGGCATCAGACCCAGTCCTCCTCTTCCGGAGCGTCAGGTGCGTCGGTGGTGCTGACGGTGTCGAACGCCTCGCCCGCCATGCCGGCGGTGAGCGTGGTGCCGTCGGACGGGTCGATCAGGACGAACGAGCCCGTGCGGCGGTTGTCGGTGTAGTCGTCGAGGGCCAGCGGCTCGGCGGTGCGCAGCACCACGTGGCCGATGTCGTTGACGTTCAACCCCTCGGCGCCGGAGCGCCGTTCGAGGGTGTCGATGTCGATCCGGTAGGAGATCTCCTTGACGAGGGCGCGCACGGTGCGGGTGGTGTGCTTGAGCAGCACCTTCGCGCCGACGTGCAGCGGACGCTCGTTCAGGTGGCAGACGGTGGCCTCGACGTCCTTGGTGGGGACGGGCACCCGGCCGGCCGCGATCAGGTCGCCGCGGGAGATGTCGATGTCGTCCGCGAGGCGGACCGTCACCGACTGCGGGGCCCAGGCGATCTCGGTGGCGGTGCCGAGCGCGTCGATCGCCGCGACGGTGGAGGTGTGGCCCGAGGGCAGCACCGTCACCGCGTCGCCGACCCGCAGCACGCCGGAGGCCAGCTGGCCCGCGTAGCCGCGGTAGTCGTGGAACTCCTCGCTCTGCGGCCGGATCACGTACTGGACCGGGAAGCGGGCCGGCTCGGCGCTCGGGTCGGTGCCGACCGGCACCGTCTCCAGGTGCTCCAGCAGCGTCGGGCCGCCGTACCAGTCCATGTGGGCCGAGGGCTCGACCACGTTGTCGCCGGCCAGCGCCGAGATCGGCACCGCCACGACGTCCTTGACCCCGAGCGAGGCCGCGTACGCGGTGAACTCCTCGGCGATGGCCGCGAACACCGGCTCCGCGTAGTCGACCAGGTCCATCTTGTTGACCGCCAGCACCACGTGCGGGACGCGCAGCAGGGCGGCGACCGCGGCGTGCCGGCGGGTCTGCTCGACCACGCCGTTGCGGGCGTCGACCAGCACCACGGCCAGCTCGGCGGTGGACGCGCCGGTCACCATGTTGCGGGTGTACTGCACGTGGCCGGGGGTGTCGGCGAGGATGAACCGGCGCCGGGCGGTGGCGAAGTAGCGGTACGCCACGTCGATGGTGATGCCCTGCTCGCGCTCGGCGCGCAGGCCGTCGGTCAGCAGCGCCAGGTCGGGGGCCTCCTGGCCGCGCCGGCGGGAGGCGTGCTCGACGGCCTCCAGCTGGTCGGCCAGCACCGACTTGGAGTCGTGCAGCAGCCGGCCCACCAGCGTGGACTTGCCGTCGTCGACGGAGCCCGCGGTGGCGAAGCGCAGCAGCGAGGTGGCGGTGGCTTCCTGGGTGGTGCTCATTGCTTAGAAGTACCCCTCGCGCTTGCGGTCTTCCATGGCGGCCTCGGACATCTTGTCGTCGGCGCGCGTCGCCCCTCGTTCGGTGAGGCGGGAGGCGGCGATCTCGGTGATCACGGCCTCGATGGTGTCGGCGTCGGAGTCGACCGCGCCGGTGCAGGACATGTCGCCGACGGTGCGGTAGCGCACCAGCCGGGTCTCGACCTGCTCGGTGGCCTTCGGGCCGCCCCACTCGCCGGCGGTCAGCCACATGCCGTCGCGCTTGAACACCTCGCGCTCGTGGGCGTAGTAGATCTCCGGGAGCTCGATGCCCTCGCGCTCGATGTACTGCCACACGTCGAGCTCGGTCCAGTTGGACAGCGGGAAGACCCGGACGTGCTCGCCGGCCGCGTGCCGGCCGTTGTACAGCGACCACAGCTCGGGGCGCTGGCGGCGCGGGTCCCAGGCGCCGAACTCGTCGCGGAGCGAGAAGACGCGCTCCTTGGCGCGGGCCTTCTCCTCGTCGCGGCGGCCGCCGCCGAACACGGCGTCGAACTTGTTGGACTCGATGCCGTCCAGCAGCGGGACGGTCTGCAGCGGGTTGCGCAGCCCGTCCGGGCGCTCGCGCAGCACGCCGCGGTCGATGTAGTCCTGCACCGCGGCGACGTGCAGCCGCAGGTTGTGCTCGGCGACCGCGCGGTCCCGGTAGGCCAGCACCTCGGGGAAGTTGTGCCCGGTGTCCACGTGCAGCAGGGCGAACGGCACCGGCGCGGGCGCGAACGCCTTCAGCGCCAGGTGCAGCATCACGATGGAGTCCTTGCCGCCGGAGAACAGGATCACCGGCCGCTCGAACTCGCCCGCGACCTCGCGGAAGATGTGCACCGACTCCGCTTCGAGGGCGTCCAGGTGGGACAGCGCGAAGGGCGTGTCCTCGGCCCGGAACAGGCGCTGGGTGGTGACGGTCATGCCAAGCCCCTCTCGGTCAGGAAGGCGTGCAGTTCGGCGGCGGACTCGGCCACCGTCCGGCCCTGGGTCTGGAGCCGCAGCTCCGGCTTCTCGGGCGCCTCGTACGGGTCGTCGACCCCGGTCAGGCCGGAGATCTCGCCGGCCGCCTGCTTGGCGTACAGGCCCTTGACGTCCCGCTCGGAGCAGAGCTCGACCGGCGTGGCGACGTGGATCTCCAGGAACCCGGTGCCGTTCGCGGCGTGCCGCTCGCGCACCGCGGCGCGCGAGTCGGCGAACGGGGCGATCACCGGGGCGAGCACCTTGACGCCGTTGGCGGCCAGCTTCTCGGCGACGAAGCCGATCCGGGTGACGTTGGTGTGCCTGTCCTCGCGGGTGAAGCCCAGGCCCTTGGAGAGGAACTCGCGGATCTCGTCACCGTCCAGCACCTCGACCCGGTGGCCCTCGGCGCGCAGCCGCTCGGCCAGTGCGAACGCGAGGGTGGTCTTGCCCGCGCTGGGCAGGCCGGTCAGCCACACGGTGGCGCCGCGCTCGCGGCCCGCGGCCGCAGTCTCGGCGGTGGTCACGGTGGTTACTCCTGACGGTCGGTGACGGTGGTTCACGTGCTGCTCGTACTGGCGGCGGCTCAGAGGTGGATGCCGCACTCGGTCTTGCCGGAGCCCGCCCAGCGGCCGGCCCGGCCCTCCTCGCCCTCGCCGGGCTTGGCGGTGCAGGACAGCGGCGAGCAGCCGATCGAGGTGTAGCCCTCCCACAGCAGCGGGTTCAGCAGCACCCCGTTGGCCTGGACGTACGCGTCCACGTCGTCCTGCGTCCAGCGGGCGATCGGGGCGACCTTCACCTTGCGGCGCTTCGGGTCCCAGGCCACCACGGGGGTGTTGGCGCGGGACGGCGACTCGTCGCGGCGCAGGCCGGTCGCCCAGGCGTCGTACGCGCCCAGGCCGCGGTTCAGCGGCTCGACCTTGCGCAGCGAGCAGCACAGGTCCGGGTCGCGGTCGTGCAGGTTCGGCCCGTACTGGGCGTCCTGCTCGGCCACGGTGAGTTTCGGGGTCAGCGTGATCACGTTGACCGGCATGGTCGCGGCGACCGCGTCCCGGGTGCCGATGGTCTCCGGGAAGTGGTAGCCGGTGTCCAGGAAGACCACGTCGACGCCGGGCAGCGCGGTGGAGGCCAGGTGGGCGACCACCGCGTCCTCCATCGAGGACGTCACGCAGAACCGCTTGCCGAAGGTGTCGGCCGCCCAGCGCAGGACTTCCTGCGCGGTGGCCTCCTCCAGCTCGCGGCCCGCGGCGACGGCTATCGCCTCGTAGTCAGTCGCGGTCGTCATGTCCGTTACCCCCGTGGTTCGTTGACAGCAGTCCGAGGAACTTCAACTGGAAGCCCCGGCGGCACGCCCGGCATTCCCACGACCCGTGGCCGCTCTCGGACGGGCGCAGGTCCTCGTCCCCGCAGTACGGGCAGTAGAAGGGGGCGGCCCGTTCGGTCACGAGAGCTGCTCCTCGGTGGCCCGGACCGTCCACTGGGCGAACCGCTCGCCGTCCCGGCGCTCCGCCTGGTAGCGGGTCAGCACGCGCTCGACGTAGTCGGGCAGTTCGGCGCTGGTGACCTTCAGGCCGCGGACCTTGCGGCCGAAACCGGCCTCCAGGCCCAGGGCGCCGCCCAGGTGCACCTGGAAGCCCTCGACCTGCTCGCCGTTCGCGTCGACGACCAGCTGGCCCTTGAGGCCGATGTCGGCGGTCTGGATCCGGGCGCAGGCGTTCGGGCAGCCGTTGATGTTGATGCTCAGCGGCTCGTCGAACTCCGGCAGGCGGCGCTCCAGTTCGTCGATCAGGGTGCGACCGCGCTCCTTGGTGTCGACGATCGCCAGCTTGCAGTACTCGATGCCGGTGCAGGCCATCGTGCCGCGGCGGAACGGGGTGGGGTTCACCCGCAGGTCCAGCGCCTCCAGGCCGGCCACCAGGGACTCGACCTTGTCCTCGGCGACGTCGAGCACGATCATCTTCTGCTCGACGGTGGTGGCGAGGCGGTTCGAGCCGTGCTCGGCGGCCAGGTCGGCGATCTGCGAGAGCAGCTTGCCGTTGGCGCGGCCGACCCGCGGCGCGAAGCCGACGTAGAAGTTGCCGTCGTTCTGCCGGTGCACGCCGACGTGGTCGCGCCAGCGGTTGCTGGGCTCCTGCGGGCCGGGGCCGTCGGCGAGTTCGCGCTTCAGGTACTCGTCCTGCAGGACCTGGCGGAACTTCTCCGGGCCCCAGTCGGCGACCAGGAACTTCAAGCGGGCCCGGTTGCGCAGGCGGCGGTAGCCGTAGTCGCGGAAGATGCCGACCACGCCCGCCCAGACGTCCGGGACGTCCTCCAGCGGGACCCAGGCGCCGAGCCGCACGCCCAGCTTCGGGTTGGTGGACAGGCCGCCGCCGACCCACAGGTCGAAGCCCGGGCCGTGCTCGGGGTGGACCACGCCGACGAAGGCGATGTCGTTGATCTCGTGCACCACGTCGAGCAGCGGCGAGCCGGAGATCGCGGTCTTGAACTTGCGCGGCAGGTTGGAGAATTCCTTGTTGCCGATGTACCTGCGGTGGATCTCGTCGATCGCCCAGGAGCCGTCGATGATCTCGTCCTCGGCGATGCCCGCGACCGGGGAGCCGATCACCACGCGCGGGCAGTCGCCGCACGCCTCGGTGGTGGACAGGCCGACGGCCTCCAGCTTCTCCCAGATCGCCGGCACGTCCTCGATCCGCACCCAGTGGTACTGGACGTTCTGCCGGTCCGTCAGGTCGGCGGTGCCGCGGGCGTACTGCTCGGAGACCTCGCCGATCGCCTTCAGCTGGGCCACCGTCAACTGGCCGCCGTCGATGCGCACCCGCATCATGAAGAACTCGTCCTCAAGCTCGTGCGGCTCCAGGACGGCGGTCTTGCCGCCCTCGATGCCCTGCTTGCGCTGGGTGTACAGGCCCCACCAGCGCATCCGGCCGCGCAGGTCGTTGGGGTCGATCCCGGCGAAGCCGGTGTGGGCGTAGATCGTCTCGATCCGCGTCCGCACGTTGAGACCGTCGTCGTCCTTCTTGAACTGCTCGTTGCCGTTGAGCGGGGTGAAGTGCCCCATCCCCCACTGGCCCTCGCCGCGGTGGCGGGTCACCTTGCGGGCGGCGGGGCGGGCCGCGGGGGCGGCGCCGGCCTGAGGCTCGACCGTTTCGGGAGTGCGGGCCATGGTGTCAGTCCTTTGAGCGGCTTGGCGGGTGCGAGGTGCTGGCGGCCCCGGACGCGCTCCGCTCCCACCTGCGGCGTTCTACGCAGGCGGTGGGAGGGGGTGACGCTGGCCGGGCAGGTCTTGCGCACATCCGCGACGGCGGGGATGGCGCCGGTGCGGTGCGGCGTACGGAGGGCTCAGGTCACCGGACAGATGGCGCTGGACACGCGAAGGAGGTCGACGTGGAGTCGGCCAACTAGGGTGGTTCCGGCGCTAGACATGGCAAGAGATTCGCACGGCGAGCGACTCGCGGTCCACTAACGTCCGAATCCTGGACTCCATTGTTCCGAATGTTGAGACGAACCCCGAACCCGGGCAGCTCCGGGCCCCACCGGCCGTCAGTTCGGGCCGGTGGCGCGCCGGTCGTCCGGCCCGGGCCGATACCGTAGGGGCGTGCAAGGAGCAGGCAGTACCCCCCACCCGGTCGGAGCGCCCGGACCGGCCGGCGAACGGCCCTCCCGCCGACGCGGCGGACGGCGCCGCGCGGCCAAGCGAACCACCTGGTACGGCACCGTGTGGGCGCTGGTGAAGGACACCACCAACACCTGCGTCGAGTACCGGGTCACCGGACTCGCCGCCGAGGCCGCCTTCTTCACCCTGCTCTCGATCCCGCCGCTGCTGCTCTGCCTGGCCGGCACCCTCGGCTACCTCGACGACATCCTCGGGGCCGGCACCATCGACAAGCTCAAGCACGACATCGTCTCAGCAGCTGGGACGGTGCTCTCACCGAGCTCGATCGACCAGATCGTCCAACCCCTGCTGAACGACGTCTTCGACAGCGCCCGGCCCGACCTGATCTCGATCGGCTTCCTGCTCTCGCTCTGGTCCGGATCCCGGGCGCTGTACATCTTCATCGACACCATCACCGTCATGTACGGCCTCGACGGCAAGCGCGGCCTGGTCAAGACCCGGCTGATGTCGCTCGGCCTCTACCTCGGCGCGCTGGTCATCGGCTCGCTGGTGCTGCCGCTGCTGGTCGCCGGACCCGGACTGCTGCTCAACACCTTCCCGAGCTCGGCCGGGGCGATCACCGGCTTCTACTGGCCCGCCGCGATCGTCCTGCTGATCGTCTTCCTCACCACCCTCTACCACGTGGCCGTCCCGGTCTCCACGCCCTGGCGCGAGGACATCCCCGGCGCGCTGGTCGCCCTGCTCGTCCTGGTGGTCTGCAGCGTCGCCCTGCGGCTCTACCTGGTCAGCTCGGTCGAGGGCCACTCCGTCTACGGCTCGCTCGCCGCACCCGTCGCCGTACTGCTGTGGATCTTCGTGGTGGCACTGGCCGTGCTCATCGGCGCCGCCATGAACGCCGCCATAGACCGCCGCTGGCCCACCGTCGAGACCGCCGACGCCCGCGCCGAGAACGAGCGCCTCGCCGAGGACGCCGCCGTCGAGCGCGGCCGCGAGGCCGCCGCCCGCCGCGCCGTCGAACGCGCCGAACGCGCACGCCAGTTCGGCCTCGCCGACGGCCACGACGAGGACCTCTTCGACGAGGACGACGACCTCCCCGTCCCCAGCGAGTACCCCGAACGCTGGGCCGGCTTCCTCCCGCCCCGCGACGTCCGCCGCCGGATCAGCAGCCGGATCGGGACCCGGCGCCGCCGCCGCTCCGGCAAGTGAGCACGCGCCGCCGGGGCCGGGCGGTGGCGTCCGGGCCGGGGCGTCCGGTGGGTGGCGTCCGGTAGGTGGGCGCGGAGCCCCTCCCGCGGGTGCGCGGGAGGGGCCGACGGACCCGTTGCCGGCTGCTCGCTACCGGTTGCCGGCCGTCGTGGCGCGGCGCGCCGACAGCAGGGCGTGCACCAGCGAACCGGCCAGCGGGGCCGGGTCGGCACCGCTGTCCCCGACCGGCCGGAGCGTCAGCACGCCCCCGCGGAAGCGGACCCGCACCAGGCCGTCCGGGCCGCGCAGCGCCAGCACCGCGCAGCCCGGGTGGCGCCGCCACACCTCCTCCAGCGGACCGTCCGGGTGCGCGCCGTGCAGCACGTCCGCCAGCCGCCGGACCCGCTCCGGCTCGTCCGTCCGGGCCGCCAGGTGCCGGTCGCACCAGGCCGGGGCGCCCGGGGCGAGCGCGCCGGCCGGCAGCCGGACCGTCACCGTCACCGCCACCGTCCACCCCCCAGCAGCGGGGCGGGCGGTGCCAGCGGCGGCTCGACCGCCGGACGGGCCGGCTCGCCCAGCTCCAGCACCCGGTACAGCAGGCGGCGGATCCGGGGCAGGAAGGTGCCCGGCTCGGACGAGATCCGGGCCCCGATCTCCGCGTACGCCTCCCGCCGGTACCTCTCGTCCGCGTACGCCAACTGTTCGGCCAGCGGGTAGGACGGGTCCAGCGCCGGTGCGGTGCGCGCCAGTTGGACGCCCGGCGACAGCGGGTTCACGTTCCGGTGCGGGAACCGGGCCAGCAGGATCCGGGCCCCGGTGAGCGACGCGTACAGCGTCACCGAACCGTGGTCCCCGATCACGTAGTCCGCGGCCACCAGCAGCGGGCGCCAGTCGGTCTGCGGGGCGACCAGCGACACCGCGCCGCCCGACATCCCCTCCACCCAGCGGCGCACCTGCCAGCCGCCGTGCCCCGCCGCGACGTTCGGGTGCACCACCAGCGCCGTTCGGAACGGCCCGGCCGGCAGCTCGCGCACCAGCCGGGGCAGCAGCGCCTCCAACCCCCCGAACACCGAGTCCGGTCCCCAGGTCGAGCAGAGCAGCACCAGCCGCTCGCGCTCCGCCAGGCCCAGCGCGGCCCGGTACTCGGCCCGCCGCGGCAGCGCCGCCACGATCCGGTCGTGGTCGCCGTCGCCGACCACCTCCGCCACCGGCAGCACCTCCGGGCAGGTCCGCGCCAGCACCGCCAGGTCGTCCCGGTGGGCCAGCGCGTACGCCGCCGCGTTCGGGCGGCCCTGCCACAGCAGGTAGTCCCGGCCCAGGCCGGCCACCTCCCGTGCCCCGCCGTCCTCCCGCGCCCGGCCGTCCTCCCCGCTTCCGCCGCCCCGGCCGGCGGGACGGTCCCGGCGGCCCGTCACCGAGCCCGCCGGGGGCAGCGCCCGGGCCAGCTTCAGGTGGCCGGCCCCGTGCGGCAGCCGCACCAGCGGGCCGCGCACCCGCTCGATCCCCCGCGAACCGGCGGCCAGCACCAGGTCGAACTCGGTGGCCACCGCCTGCTCCCACGGCACCACCGTGCCGCCGAGCCCCATCAGGAACGCCGTCACCCCCTCGTTGAACGCGTGCGGTGCGACGGTGAACACCACCTGCACCCGCAGGTCCGCCGCCAGCAGCTCGCACACCTCGCGCAGCCGCTGCCCGTACACCACCGTGTGCACGACCGCCAGCACCCGCTTGCGGCCGGGCAGAGTCGCCCAGGACACGGGCTTCCCCCTTCTTCCTTCGCTTCCCCCACTACCCGGCCGTCGGCCGGAACGGCGGGCCCCGTGCGCCGCCGTCGGATGAGGGATGTCCGGACGCGGTGGCGGGACGGCTGGAGAACCCTTGCGCGGCTTGCGGAACCCTTGCGTCCGGCCGGTCGTGCGCGGGCGACCCGTTCGCGCTCCGGGGCGGGCGGTAATTCGGTGGCGCGGGTGGCGGGCGGCCACTAGCGTGGCGTTCGCCGATCGAGGGCACCCCGTGGCGGGGTGCGCGAGGCGCGTCCGGAACGGAAGGAGGTGAGGGCCGTGAGGCCGGTTCACGCAGGTGTTTTCCCCAGCGTTCGGAAGTCCACCGTGTCCATCACCCCCTGGCACCCGGTCCGCCGTCCTCCGGTGTCGCGCACGCGCTGACGCCGACCGGCCGGGGCCGCCCGTTCCCTCGAAGGGTCCCCGTTGATCACCATGCACGACCCCGTCACCACCCCCGACACCCCCGACACTCCCGTCACCGCTTCCGCGCACCCGCTCGCCGGGCTCGGCTGGACGGACGGGCGGGCCGCCGCGTTCGCCCCGCTCGCCGCCGCCGGACTGCTCCCCGGGCGGATCGTCCGGATGGACCGCGGCAGCTGCGAGGTGCTGCTCGTCGACCCGGACGACGGCGAGCCGGCCGTCCGCCGCGCCGCCACCCGTCCGGTGATGACGGCCGACACCGCGCACAACCCGTGCACCGGGGACTGGGTCGCCTACGACCCGGCCGCCCGGCCCGCCCCCGCCCTCGCGGCGGTGCTGCCCCGCACCACCGCGATCGTCCGCAAGGGCGCCCACAAGCGCTCCGAAGGCCAGGTCCTGGCCGCCAACGTCGACACCGTACTGATCGCCGTCTCGCTCGCCGCGGAACCCGATCCCGGCCGGATCGAGCGCCTGCTCGCCCTCGCCTGGGAGTCCGGGGCCGAACCGCTGATCGTCCTGACCAAGTCCGACCTGGTCCACGACGGCGACTTCGTCCGGGCGGACGTCGAGGCGATCGCCCCCGGTGTCACCGTCCTGACGGTCAGCGCCGAAACCGGCGAGGGGATGGACGCGCTGCGCGCCCGGGCCACCGGCTCCTGCGCGCTGATCGGCCAGTCCGGCGCGGGCAAGTCCACCCTCACCAACGCGCTCACCGGGACGGCCGCCATGACGGTCCAGCAGGTCCGCTCGGTGGACGAGAAGGGCCGGCACACCACCACCGTCCGCGAACTCGTCCCGGTCCCCGGCGGCGGCGCCGTCATCGACACCCCCGGCCTGCGCGGCGTCGGCCTCTTCGGCGGCGAGGGCATCGAACACGCGTTCGCCGACATCACCGCCGTCGCCGCCGGCTGCCGCTACGCCGACTGCTCCCACCGCACCGAACCCCGCTGCGCGGTCCGGGCCGCCCTCGCCGACGGCACCCTGCCCGAGCGCCGCTGGGAGAGCTACCTCAAGCTCCAGCGCGAGAACGACTGGATCGCCGCCCGCACCGACGCCCGCCTCCGCGCCGAACGGGCCCGCCACCGCAAGCACCTCACCAAGGCGGCCCGCTCCCGCCCCAAGCCCTGAGGTACCAACGGCCCGCAGCCGATGCCCCCTGCCGGGGCACCGGCCGCGGGCCGTTCCAGCCCGTGCCGGGTGGCTCAGATCCAGATCCAGAGCGAGTTGAGGTCGAGCACCTGTTCGGCCCCATCGGGGCCGGATATGGCGGAGCTGCGGAGATGGGGCCGGCCGGGACGGACGAGGAGGGTGGTGGCGCAGGGGGGCGCAGGGCGGAACACGTTCGGCGAGGTCCTTGCTCTTTGAGGGTCCAGTGTGACTGTCCCAACAATAGCTGATCTTCGGCATGCCGATTCGTCGGCTGGCGCTCATTGGTACGCGGCCAGGACAGGGGGGCCGAAGTTGCGCCACGATGGCTCGATCCGAGCGGGCAGCCGGGCGGAGCGGGGAAGGTTTCCGCCACTGGTTCGCCACAACCGAAAGCCCCGCACGCACCCCGGAAGGAATCCGATGATTTCCGGGGCGTGTGCGGGGCTTTCCGGTGGCGGTCGGGTGGACTCCTCCCGAGGTCTCAGCCGGTCTGCGCCGAGGGAGTGGACGGCCTTTCGCCTGGTCGGTCCCAGTGCTCGGCGAGTTGGCTCAGTCCCCGCCGGGCGGATTCCTCTTCGATCGGGGCGTGTATCGATCTGGCGATTCCGAGTGCTCCGGCATAGACCTCCCCGGCGGATTCCAGATTTCCGTTAAGGGCCAGTATCCGGGCTTTCACATTCATGGTCTCGGCCTGCCGGTGAAGGCTTCCCAACCGATGAAACGCTCGAAGCGAGTTCTCGATCAGGAGCAGGGATCGGCCTGTTTCTCCGGCTGCCGAGAGGACTTCCGCGAGATTGACCCGGGAAATGGCGAGGTCGATCTCCGAGATGATTCCCTCGCCGTTCTCCGAGACGTATTCGAGTGCCTCTCGGGCGGCGGCGGTGTCGCCGGTGTCGAGCCGCAGTGCGCCGATGTTCGTGGTCACCTGCAGGATGGCCGTTCGGTTCCCGCAGGCGCGGAAGCCCGCCAGCGCTTCGTTCAGGCTGGCCATGGCCTGCTCGGGCTCGCCCAGCTGGTTCTGCAGCAGGCCGAGGTTGACGAGGGCACCGGCCACCGCCGCCGTGGGGGCGTCGAGGGCGCGGAGGAGGGTGAGGGATTCGCGCTGCAGGGTCAGTGCCTGGTGGGGTTCGCCCCGTCGCCAGTGGAGCTGGGCCAGGTGTCCCAAGGCTTCGGCGGTGCCCCGGCGGTCGCCGGTGTCCTGGGCGAGGGTCAGTGCGCGGCGGGCCGCCTGGTCGGCGTCCGGGTACCGGGACACCTTCAACGCGTAGTGGGCGAGGGCCAGTCGGGCGTGCAGTTCGGGTTCGGTCGCGCCCGCGTCGCGCCAGTGGTCGGCGGCCGAGCGGTGGGCATCGAGAGCCTCCCGCCACAGGCCGGCGGAATCCATTCGGCCGTTCATGACGTGGATCAGGACGGCGGCGGATCTTCGGTCGCCGTCGGTTCGCAAGCTTTTTTCGAAGTCGCTCAGAGATCTGGTTTCGGTGGCCAGCCAGTCCCGGGCGGGAACCGTCCGGAGAACCTCGGCCGGAAGCTGCGGGCGGCTCCCGCCGGTGCCCGCCAGCAGGGCTTCCAGCGGCATCCGGTAACGTTCGGGGAAGGACAAGCGATCTGCTCTGTCCACCATCTCCGTAAGGAAGTTGACGCACCGTCGGATCGTGGCGGCGTGTTCCGCGGCGGATTCCTCCCGCGACTCCTGAACGGCCGCGTATTCGCGTACCAACTCGTGGAAGCTGAACCGCTCGACCGCGTGCTCGGCGAGCAGGCTGACTCCCATCAGGTCCTCGATCAGGCGTTCCGCCCGGTCGACGGGGCAGTCGATGAGTACCGCCGCGGTCAGCAGGCCGAAGTCGGTGCCCGGGTGCAGGCTCAGTCGGCGGAAGGCGCTCTGATGGTCGACCGACAGATCGTGGTACGACATGGCGAGGGTCCGGTGGAGGCTGTCCGGGCCATGTCTCAGCTCGCTCAGGCGGTCGCCGCGGGAGAGCCGGTCGGCGAGGTGGGCGAGGTCCCACGAGGAACGGGAGCGGAAGCGGCCGGCGGCGAGGCGGAGGGCCAGGGGGAGGTGGGCGCAGCGGCGGGTGACATCGGCGAGCCGGGCCTGGTCCGCGGCCCGTTCGGGGCCGATCAGGCGGGTGAACATGGCGGCGGAGGCGTCGGGCGGGAGGGCGTCGAGCGGAACGATGCTGACGGCGGGCAGTTCGGCCATCCGGTGGCGGCTGGTGATCAGGACGAAGCAGGTGGGGGCGGTGGGGAGCAGCGGGCCGATCTGGTCGGGGCCCGCGGCGTCGTCGAACAGCACCAGGGCGCGGCGTTGGGCGAGCAACTCGCGGCAACGGGACAGGAGTTCGTCGGATTCGAGGGGGATCTCCGGGGCGGGCACGCCGAACTGGCGCAGCAGGTCGGTGGCGGCGGCCTCGGGGCTGCGGTCGGGGCGGGCGGGGGAGTGGGCGGCGAGGCGGAGCATGAAGGCGCCGTCGGGGAAGTCCGGGAGCAGCCGGTGGGCGGCCGCGAGCGCGAGCGCGCTCTTGCCGCAGCCGGGCTGGCCGCTGAGCGCGATCACCGGGAGCGCGGTGGGCCGGTTTGCCGCGCAGGCCGGCCACTCGCCGCGGCCGGCAGCGGTGAGCATCTCCAACTCGTCGTCCCGGCCCACGAGTTCGGGGGCCGGGAGCAGGGTGGAGGGGCGCCGTTCCGGGGCCGGTGGCACTGCGGCGGCCGGTGCTGCTGCGGGCGGTGGCGTGGTGGCGGGCGGTGGGACGGCGGTGACCGGGGGCGCGGCCGGTCGGTCGACCAGGTCGCTGATGCGGTCCCGGCGCAGGATGCCCTCGTGCAGCCGGTCGAGTGCCTCGCCGGGGTTGGTGGCGAGGTCGTCGTACATCCGGCGCCGGATCCGCCGGTACACCGCGAGCGCTTCGTCGATCCGGCCGCAACCGTAGAGGGCGGTCATCAGGTGGGCGGCCACCCGTTCGTTCCACGGGCTCTGTTCGGCGAGTTCGGTGAGGTCGGGGACGAGGTCGGCGAAGTGGCCGAGGCGCAGTTCCACCTCGAAGCGGGTCAGCGAAGCGGCGAACCTGCGGTCCAGCAGTTGGCCGCGGACCTGCTGCGCCCACAGGCCGGGCAGTCCGGCGAGCGGTTCGCCCTGCCAGGCGCCGTCGGCCCGGCGCAGGACGGCGAGGGCCCGCCGGTCGTCCCCGGTGTCGGCCAGTCTGCGGGCTTCGAGGACGAGGTCGTAGTACAACTGCCAGTCCACTTGGTCGGCTCCGGCGTGCAGCGTGTAGGTGCCGGACCGGGAGACGATCTCGATCGGTGCGCCGTCCGTGCCGGCGCCCAGCTCGTTGGCCCGGCGCAGGGCCGTGCGGAGCCTGGAGAGGTAGCCGTACAGGGTGCTGGCGGCGCTCGGCGGAGGGTCGCCGTCCCAGAGCCGGTGGGCGATGGAGGAGGCCGACTGCGGGCGTTCCAGGTCGAGGGCGAGACAGGCGAGCAGGGTTCTGGTCTTGCGCGAACTGATGGGCAACGGCCGTCCCCCGGCCGAGAGTTCGACAGTGCCCAGCAGGTGGATCATCGCGGTGTTCCTCCTGTCGCCGGTTCCTCGGTCGCGCAGGAGGCGAGCATGGCACGGGTGCGGATGCGCTGCCATAGCACCCCGATGTTTCCCGGCGCCAGTTTTCCGGCATTGTTCCGGTGTTCGACCGGCCTTTCTGGTAATGGGCCGGTTCCCCGGTCGGGCCGGGACCGCCGATCGCCACCGGGGCGGGCGCGGCGGTCGCGGGGGCGGGAGCCGAATCGTCCGGGGGCCGGGACCTGGGCTTTCGGGAACGGGAGTCGGCGGAACGCCGGGAAGGCGGGCCGCCCGCCGGTGCCCCCGCCGTCCCGGCGCGCCGGGGAGCGCGGTCCGCTCGGCAGGTGTGCCCGGGGCGGGAGACCGGACCGGTGGCGGGTGGTGCGGCGGGCCGTGCCGATCGGCCGCACCCGTCGGTCCGGCGTCGATCCAGCATCGATCCAGGGGAGGAATGAGCAGGTGGAAGGCGTTCGCAACTCCATCACCGGACAGGTCAGGCTCGAAGGCGTCGCGCTCCAGGCGGGCGACATCCACGGGGGCGTGCACGTCCATTCGCACGCTCCGGCGCTGCTTCCAGTACCCCAACAGCTTCCGCCCGCTCCTGCGCGCCTCTGCGGGCGCGGGGCGGAACTCGCCGCGCTCGACCGTGAGTTGCACGCGCTTCCGGTGCCGGGCGGGCGCTGCCTGGTGCTGGCCGGGCCGCCGGGAGTCGGGAAAAGCGCGTTGGCGGGCCACTGGTTGCGGGCCCGGGCCGCGGCCTTCCCCGACGGCCTGTTCTACGCCGACCTCCGCAGCCACGCGCCGGGCGGCCCGGCCGATCCGGTGGAGGTCCTGGGCGCGTTCCTGCGCGCGCTGGGCCTCTCCGGCGTGCCCGCCGAGCCGGGTGAGGCGGCCGCGCTGTGGCGCTCCGCCACCGCGCACCGGCGGATCGGCCTGCTGCTGGACAGCGCCGCCACCGCCGCCCAGGCCCGGGTGCTGCTGCCCGGCTCCGAGCACTCGGTCGTGGTGGTGACCAGCCGGACCAGACTGCCCGGGCTGGTCCTGGACGGTGCCGGGTTCCTCCAGGTCGGCCTGATCGACCGGTCCGCCGCCGTCGAACTGCTGGTGGACCGGGTCGGCGCCGACCGGATCGCGGCCGAACCGCTGGCCGTCGACCAGGTCGTCACCCGGTGCGCGGGACTGCCGCTGGCGGTCTGCGTGGCCGGTGCCCGGATGGCCGCCCGGCCGAGGCAGTCCCTGGCCGCCACCGCCGATGCCCTGCGCACGGAGACCGACCGCCTCGGCGAACTGCGCCTGGACCGGGACCGGGCCGTGCAGGCGGTGCTGGACGCCTCCTACCGGATCCTCGACCCGGCCGCGGCCCGGCTCTACCGGCTGCTCGGTCTGCTGCCGGTGCCCGAGTTCACCGCGGCGCTGGCGGGGGCGGCGGCCGAACTCCGGCCCGCCGAGGCGGCCCGGCTGCTGGAGGAGCTGGGGGACGAACACCTGCTGGAGGAGCCCGACGACGGCCGCTACCGCTTCCACGACCTGGTGCGCCTGCACGCCCGCGGGCACGGTACGAGCGGCGAGCCGCCGCAACTGCGCCGGGCCGCGGTCCGGCGGGTGGCCGAACACCTGCTGGCCACCGCCACCGCCACCGAGCGGCTGATCAGCCCGAGCCGCCGTCTACTGACCCGCAGCTACGACCAACCACCGCTCTGCGTACCGGAGTTCGCGGACGAGGGAGAAGCCCTGAGCTGGCTCGACCGCGAGCGGGGGCAACTCGGCGCGGCCCTGCGGGCGGCGGCCGACGCCGGGCAGAACGCCCTGGTGTGGCAGCTCGCGGACGCCATGTGGCCGCTCTTCCTGCGTCTGCGCGCTTACGAACTCCAGCTGGAGGCACACGAGTCGGGGCTGGCCGCGGCGCGCGCGGAGGGGAACCGGGCGGCCGAGCAGCGGATGCTGACCTCCGGCGGGCACGGGCTGCGCAACGCCGGCCACTTCGCCGAGGCGGCCCGCTGGTACGGCGAGGCGCTGGAACTGGCCCGCGCCATGGCGGACCCCCGGGCGGAGGCCAACGCCCAGTACGGAATCGGCCAGTCGCACCGGATCGCGGGCGAACTCCCCTCCGCCCGGCGGGCCTTCGAGGAGACCCTGCGGCTGCGGGAACTGGTCGGCTACCCCCGGGGCACCGCACTCGCCCGGATCGCTCTCGCCGAAGTCGCCCTGGCCGAAGCCGACCTGCCGGAAGCGGTCGCACAACTCACCAGAGCAGAAGCCGAGTTGACCGCTCTCGGCGACCACTACGAGGCGGCCCGGGCGCTCGCCCTGACCGGTGAGGCCCGACTCGCCGCCGGACACCTCCCGGAGGCCCGGCAGACGCTGGAAGCGGCCCTCACCGCGTTCCGGGCCGCCCGCTCGGCGCTCTGGGAGGCCCGCGTCCTGGAACTGCTGGGGACCCTCGCCGAACGCGGGGGCGACCACCGGGCGGCCCGGGAACACCTGGAACGGGCCCTGGAGCTGTACCGGGCGGTGGCCGCGCCCAACGCCGAACCGCTGGCCCGGCGGCTGGCCGAGCCACCACCGCACTGACCGGCCCGGCCGGCCGGGCGGGCCGAGCCACCGCCGTACCGGCCGGCCCCCGGCGGCGCCGGTCGGCCCCCGGGCCTCAGAACAGCCGGTCGCCGCTCTCGTGCGCGAGCAGCCAGCGCTTGGCGTCGATGCCCGCGGCGAAGCCGGTGAGGCTGCCGTTGGCGCCCATCACCCGGTGGCAGGGGCGGACGATCAGCAGCGGGTTGGCACCGACCGCGCCGCCGACGGCACGTACCGCGCGGGGGGACTGGCCCGCGACGTCGGCGAGTTGGCCGTAGGTGAGGGTGGTGCCGTACGGGATGTCGTCCAGGGCGTCCCAGACCTGCTGCCGGAAGGGCGTGCCGACGGGGGCGAGCGGCAGGTCGAAGGTGGTGCGCTCGCCCGCGAAGTAGGCGGTGAGCTGCTCGACGGCGGGCGCCAGGGCGTCGGCGTCGGGCTGCCAGTGGGCGGCGGGTTCGGCGAGCGCGCCCTTCTGGCCGGGGGCGGTGACGGCGGCCAGCGCGAAGGTGCCGTCGGCGTGGCGGGTGCCGCTGAGCAGCAGGGTGCCGAGCGGGCTGCCCATGGTGGTGAACACGGTGGTGAACACGGTGGTGGGCGCGGTGGTCATGACTGGTCCTCGCGGGTGTTGCGGGTACGGGGTGCGGCGTTGCGGGTACGGGGTGCGGTGCCGTGCCGGGCGGCGGCGGCCGCCCACAGGTGGTGCAGGGCGTAGGAGCGCCAGGGCGCCCAGGCGGTGGAGCGGTCGGCGGCGGTGCGCGGGTCGCCGTTCTCGCCGAGGGCGCGCAGGCCGTCGCGGACGCCGATGTCGGTGGGGAGGAACACGTCCGGGTCGGCCAGCGCGCGCATCCGCAGGTAGCCCACCGTCCACGGGCCGATGCCGGGCAGCGCGAGCAGCTCGGCGGCGGTCCGTTCGCGGTCCACCCCGCGGTCGAGCCGGACGGTGCCGTCGGCGAGCGCGGCGCACAGGCCGAGCAGGGCCCGGCGGCGGGCGTTCGGCATCGCCAGCTGCTCGGGGTCGGCGGCGGCCAGCGCGGCGGCGGTCGGGAACAGCAGCCGCAGGCAGCCGTCGGCGGTCGGCAGCGGGGTGCCGTAGCGCTCGGCGAGCCGGCCGGCCAGGGTGCGGGCGGCGGCCACCGTGACCTGCTGGCCGAGCACCGCGCGGACGGCGAGTTCGTGCGGGTCGACGTGGCCGGGCGAGCGCAGTCCGGGGCGGGCGGCGGCCAGCGGGGCCAGCAGCGGGTCCGCGGCGAGCCGGGCGTCCACCGCGTCCGGGTCGGCGTCCAGATCGAACAGGGCGCGCAGCCGGTGCACGGCCGTGGTCAGGTCGCGCAGGTCGGTGAGGGTCAGCCGGCAGTCCAGCCACCCCCGGTCCGGCCGGTCGCCGGGCCCGAGCCCGTCGACCTCGGCCAGGCCGTGCCCGTACGGGAGGGCCAGCGTGCGCCGGTAGGTGCGGGTGCCGGGGGTCGGGCCCCCGACGACCTCCTCGACGCCCGGGACGGCCCGCAGGCCGAGGAAGTCGATCAGGTGGTCGGTGTCGATCGCGCCCCGGTAGGCCAGCCGCAGGCCGAGCGTGCCGCCCGCGGCGGGGGCGCGGCGGTGGCCGCCGGGTTCGGTGCGCAGCGCCGACGGGGTGCGGTCGTACACCTCGCGGATGGTGTCGTTGAACTGCCGGACGGAGGCGAAGCCGGCCGCGAACGCCACGTCGGTGACCGGGAGTTCGGTGGTCTGCAGGAGCAGCCGGGCGGTCTGCGCGCGCTGCGCCCGGGCCAGCGCGAGCGGGCCCGCGCCGAGCTCGGCGGTCAGCTGCCGCTGGAGTTGCCGGGAGCTGTAGCCGAGCCTGCCGGCCAGCCCGGCGACGCCCTCCCGGTCGACCACGCCGTCCCCGATCAGCCGCATCGCGCGGCCGACCAGGTCGGCCCGGTGGTTCCACTCGGGCGAGCCGGGCACCGAGTCCGGCCGGCAGCGCCGGCAGGCCCGGTAGCCGGCGCCCTGGGCGGCGGCCGCGGTCGGGTAGAAGGTGCAGTTGGTGCGCTTGGGGGTGGTGGCCGGGCAGCTCGGACGGCAGTAGATGCCGGTGGTCCGCACCGCCGTGAAGAACACCCCGTCGAAGCGGGCGTCCCGGCTGTCCACGGCCCGGTACCTGGTCTCGTCGTCGATCACGCCTTCCAGTCTGCGCGATCCCGGGAGTACCGACTGGCGGGATTCGGACATCGCCGTGGCGGCCCGTTCGGCGGGCTGGAGCCGGCGTGCAGGAGTTCTGCGCCGGAGCCGCCGCGCCGGAGCCGGTGCTCCGGGCCGGGGCGGAGAAGGGATGAGCCGCGAGGGCCTCAGCGGGTCGGGTCGGCGCCGGCGAGGGAGCGGGCGAGGAGGTCGAGGCCGGGGAGGGCGCGCATGACGGCTTCGCGGTCGGCGGGGGTGAGGCTCTCCAGGGCGGTGGCGAGGCGGCGTTCGTGGGCGCTCTGCCAGTCGTGCAGCTGCTGGTGGCCGGCTTCGGTGAGGGCGATCCGGGCGGTGCGGCGGTCCCCGGGGTCGGGTTGGCGGTCGACCAGGCCGGCGTCCAGGAGCTTGGAGATCAGGCCGCTGACGGTGTTGGGGGCGAGGCGCTGGCGGGCGGCCAGTTCGCCGACCCGCAGCGGGGAGGCGGCGAGCGTCTGGAGCAGTTCGACCTGGGCCATCGGCAGTGCTTCCCAGGGGAATTCGGAGCGGATCGAGCTCCGCAGCGCCCGGCGCAGCCGGGTGATCACGTCGGTGAGCTGCTGCGCCCCGGCGAGTGCGTCGTCGCCCGCGGCCGCGGGGCCGGACGGGTGCGGGGCGGGCTGGGGCTGCGAAGACATGCCGGACAGCGTAGCGTCCGGCAACCGTGGGGCTACCGGGAGTCCACCCGTCGACCGGCCGGGACGGCGTGCTGTCCGGTGCGTGCGTGCGGGGGCGGGGCGGGGCGGCGGACCGGCCGCCGGGGCGATTGATCGGGGCCGGAACTGCTCCTTGAACGATTATGTCGGAAACAGATATGTTCGGCGCATGGCTGAACCCGCGGCCGCCTCCCGGCTGCTCGACACCCTCCAACTCGCCGAACGCCCCCGCCCCCGCGCCGTCGCCCGCTGGCCGCACGCGCACTGGCTGGCCGTCGGCACCGTCTGCCTGGGCGCCTTCCTCGGCCAACTCACCGCCAGCGTCACCTCGTTGGTCTTCCCCGCGCTGGAAGGACACTTCGCCGCCCCCTTCGCCGCCGTCGAATGGGTCTCGCTGGCGTACCTGCTGGTCCTGGTCGCGCTGCTGGCCCCGGTCGGGCGGCTCTCCGACCTGATCGGCCGCAAGACCGTGTACCTGGGCGGGTTCGCGGTGTTCGCCGCCGCCTCGCTCGGCGCCGGACTGGCCGGGAACCTGGGCGTGCTGATCGCCTGCCGGGCCGTGCAGGCGGTGGGCGGCGCGATGATGCAGGCCAACAGCGTCGCCCTGGTCGCCCGCGGCGTGCCCGAACGGGCGATGCGCACCGCGCTCGGCGTGCAGGCCGCCGCCCAGGCGCTCGGCCTGGCGCTCGGCCCGACCCTCGGCGGCCTGCTGGTCGCGCACGCGTCCTGGCGCTGGGCGTTCTGGGTCAACGTGCCGATCGGCGTGCTCGGGATGCTGGCGGGCTGGTTCCTGCTGCCGCGCACCTTCCCCGACGGCCGCGGCCCGGCCCGGACCGCGGCCCGCGAGGGACGGTTCGACCTGGCCGGACTGCTGCTGCTGGCCGCCTCCTCCACCGCCCTGCTGCTCGCCCTGTCCGCCGCCTCCGGCCTGCCGCTGCCCGGCTGGGCGGTCGCCGCGCTGCTCGCCGCGGCCGCCGCCGGCACCCTCGCCCTGGTCCGGCAGGAGCGCCGCGCCGACCGCCCGCTCGTCCCGCCCGGCCTGGTCAACACCCCCGGCATCCGGGCCGGCCTGCTGGTCGCGCTGATCGGCTACCTGCTGCTGTTCTGCCCGCTGGTCCTGGAACCCGTCGTGCTGGCCGGGCACGGCACCGGCACCACCGCCGCGGGCGCCGCGATCACCGCGCTGCCCGCCGCGTTCGCCCTCGCCGCCACCGTCGGCGGCGCCCTGCTGCCCCGCCGCTGGAGCGACGCCGCCCGCTGCCGCTGCGGCGCGCTCACCGCCGCCGCCGGACTGCTCGCCCTCGCCGCGCTGCCCGCCCCCGGCCCCTGGACGTCGGCCGGGCCGCTGCTGCTCACCGGCTACGGCCTCGGGCTGCTGCTGCCCGCCAACAACGCCCTGGTGATGCGGGCGATCCCCGCGCAGAGCTCGGCCGTCGGCGGCGGACTGGTCAACATGGTGCGCAGCCTGGGCACCGCGCTCGGCACCGCGCTGCCGGTGCTGGCCGTCCACCAGGCCGGGCCGGCGGCCGGCGGCCGGGTCGTCCTGCTGCTGCTCGCGGCGGTCGCCGGGCTGGCCGTCCGGCTCTGCAAGGGCTGAACGGGGGCCGGGGGCCGGGGGCCGGGGGATGAGGGGGAGCGGGAGACGAGGGGCCGGGCGCGGGAACGCCCGAGGGCGCCGTCCGGTGGTCGGGTCGGACGGCGCCCTCGGGCGTTGCGGTGCGCTCGGCGCCGCGGCGGCTCAGGGAGCGGGCTGGGCGCCGCGCTCGGCGAGCATGTCGGTCATCAGCTGGATCTCGGCGTGCTGCGCGTCGACCATGCCCTGGGCGAGCCGCTTCTCCGGGGCGTTGGTCCCCGCGTCCACGTACGCCTGGGCCATCTCCGCGCCCGCCTTGTGGTGCTTGATCATCAGCTGCAGGAAGAACACCTCGGCGTCCTTGCCGCTGAGCGAACGGAGCTTGTCCAGCTCGGTGTTGGTCGCCATGCCGGGCATCAGCGAACCGTCGTGCGCCTCGTAGGTGTGCCCCATCCAGGCCATCGGCTTGGCGGTGGTGCTCTGCGACAGGCCCCACTGGTCGAGGAAGCCCATCAGCATGCCGCGCTGGTTGGCCTGCGTGTTGATGATGTCGAACGCGAAGCCGCGGACCGCCTCGTCCTGGGTGCGGTCCCGGATGATGAACGACATGTCGATGGCCTGCTGGTGGTGCGTGGCCATGTCGCGGGCGAACCCGGCGTCCGCCGAGTCGGTGGCCGGAGCCGCCGAGGCGGTCGCCGCGCTGCCGGACGCGGGCGTGCTGCCCGAGACCAGCGCCGGGACGCCGAGCCCGAGCGCCACCACGGCCGCCAGCGCGGCGGGCCACCAGAACGCCCGCCGACCGCGCCGACCGGCCGGCCGCGCCGACCCGTCCGCGTGCTCCTCGTCCGCGTGCTCCTCGAACTCCTGCTCCGGCTCGCCGCCGGCGGGGGCGGCCGTCACATCTGCCCCGAGCTGCAGCTGGCGCCCTGCTCCAGGGTCTGCGGGCCCTGCACGAACTTGGCGAAGAAGGTCTCCACCCGCGGGTCGCTGGCCGAGTCCACCACCAGCTGGTTGCTCCACGCGGTCAGCGTGATGGTGCCCTGCTCGTCCGGGTACGGGCTCATCAGGCTGTACGGGGTGGCCTTGACCTTGTCGCTGAGGGTCTTGATGTCGTCCGGGGTGGCCTTGCCGTTGTAGGTGACCCAGACCGCGCCGTGCTCCAGCGAGTGCACGGCGTTCTCGTTCTTGACCGGCTTGTCGTAGACGTTGCCCATGCAGGTCTGCCAGACCGGGTTGTGGTCGCCGCCGACCGGCGGGGTCTGCGGGTACTTCACGTCGGTCTGGACGTGGTTCTGGGTGAGCTTGCCGAAGGTCTGCAGGCCCGGGATGTCGGCCTTCGCGGCGTCGTCCTTGGCCTTCTGCGCGGCGTCGGCCGAAGCCTGCGCCGCCGCCGCCTTCTTGTCGCTCTTGTCCTTCGCGTCCAGCGCCAGCCAGGTGCCGCCGCCGATCATGGCGAGCACCAGGGCGGACGAGATGCCGATGGTCAGCGCCTTGTTGCGGCGCTCGCGGCGCTGCTCGATGGCGCGCAGCTCGGCGATCCGGGCCCGGCGGTCTGCCTGCTGGGCGGACTTGGACTGCTTGGAGGCGGAACCCATGGGTGTCTTCCTTGTCCCCGCCGTGATGTGCACGGCGGTCTGCGGTGGGGTGGGGGCAGCGGAGCCGACGGCCTCCCCGCGGGGCGGGGCGCAGACCGTGCGGTGGGTTCCGCTCAGGACCGGTGAACCTGCAGGACGTGCAGGTCGGGTGCGTGGTGCGACCCCGTCGGAACGCCGCCGACCGAGGCGGCGGGCGTCAGCGGCGGGGCGACCAGCAGCGGGCGGACGGCGGTGCCGGGCTGCGGAGGCGCGTTCGGCAACTGCGAGTCCGGCCCGCAGAAGGGGTGGTTTGAGCAGCCGTGACCGGGCACCGGGCCCGGGGCCTCCGCGGTGCACAGGATGAACTCCGCGCCGCTCGTGCCGGCGGCGTTCGGGCCGGCCGGGTCCGAGCCGGCGGGGTCCGTGCTGCCGGCGTCCGCACCGGCGGCGTCCGCGGCCACCGGCTGGTGGTGCGACGGCGCGGTCCGGCCCGACCGGGTGTCCGGGTGGGCGGCCGCCGTCCGGACCGTCCCGCTGGACGGCCCCGCGACGGGCGCCGGGGCCGGATGCGCGGACGCGCCGGGCGACCCCTGACCGGGGGACGGAGCACCCGGCGTCCGGGCGCTCGCCGTGCTCGCCGCGCACGGCAGCAGCGCGAGCAGCGCGGCCAGCAGCACGGACCACAGCACCGCCACCGGACGGAGCACCGCGCATGCGGGCCCTCCGGGGCGAGTACGAGATCCTGGCGCGGCCATGCGCACATATTAATCAGCCGATCGGGTGAAGCGATGCCCCCCTCGGCCTCTCATTTTCCGGCCGAACGCCCCTCGCCCCCGTCTCCGAAGGCCCTGTTCGAACCCGTCCGGACCGGCCCCGTTCCCGTTCCGCCACCGATGGCCGGAACCCTTCCCGGGCGTCCGCGCGATGTTCCGAATCCCGGACACCGTCCGCGTCCTTCGGAAGAATGACCTGACGTCCGGCCCCCTCACGGATCAGGAGCGGTCAGTTGAACGAGCAGGGCGCACCCAGGCAGCCCCGTCCCGACGACACCTGGTGGCACACCGTCTACGCGGGCCCCGCCGACACCCTGCCCGACACCCCGGCCGCGAACACCGACGCCGGAACCGTCGACGACTGGTTCACCACCGCCGCCGGACTCATCGCCCCGCAACGCCGCCCCCCGCGGGACGCCCCGGCGGCCGAGCCGGTCGCCGAGCCGGAGGCGGGGGAAGCGCCCGAGCCCGAGCCCGAGGCGGCGTTCGAGCCCGAGGCGGCGGTGACGGAGCCGGAGCCGGAGCCGGAGGCCGAGTCGGACGCGGTCGGGGGAGAGGCGCCGCTCGGGCCCTCGCCGCGGAGTTGGGCGGAGGCCGCCTGGCCCGACTTCAAGCCGAACTTTTCGAAAGAACCGGTCGCGGAGCCGGTGGACGAGTCGGCCGCGGAGCCGGTGGCGGCCGCGGTGACGGAGGCGGGACCGGTCGCGGAGCCGGTCGCGGGGCCGGTGGTGGTGGAGCCGGCCGGGCCGGTGCCGACGCCGACCCTGACGGACTTCGCGGTGGCCGAGCCGGAGCCGGAACCGGAGCCGGTCGTCGAACCGGAACCGGAGCCGGTCGTCGAACCGGAGCCGGAGCCGGTGGCCGAGCCCGGGCGGGCCGCGCCCTGGCTGGGGCGTCCGCAGGCGCCCGCGGTGCCGCACGTGGGGGAGCGGCCCCCGACGTACGCGCCCGAGCCGACCGCGCTGGCCGCCGCCGATCCGGCCGGGCTGGCCGTGGTGGTGCCCGACACCGCCATCGACGGCGCCCAGTTCGCGGGCACCACGCTGCGGGCGGTGTCCATCCGTGGCGACTCGGCCCGCTACCGGGGCGAGCCGCGCACGGACGCGCTGCTCACCGTCCGGTTCGGCGAGGGCGAGGAGGCGCTGGTGCTGACCGTGCTGGCCGCGCCCGCCCGCCGGGCCAACGCCCAGTGGGGGTCGGCGGCGGCCGCCGAGTCGGCCCGGCAGCTCGCCGCGGCGATCGGCCGCAGCCGGGCCGAACTCGCCGCCGACCTGCGGGCCGGGGCCCGGGACCGCCTCCGCTACGGCCTCCAGCGGATCGCCCTGCAGTCCGCGGTGCAGCTGCGCAGCGCGGCGGAGGAGGCCGCGGAGGAAGCCGCGCCGGACGGTGCCGCGCCGGACGGTGTCGCGCCGTCCGGCCTGCAGCCCGAGGAGACCGCCTCGCTGCACTGCCTGCTGATGTCCGCCGATCCGGCCGCGACCCACCGCGCCGCGTTCGGCACCGGCCCCGGCGGGCTCTACCTGCTGCGCTCGGGCCACTGGATCGACGCCTACGCCGCCCGGCTCCTGCACCACCCCGACGGGCAGCCCCCGCTGCCGCCGGCCTCGATGCCCGCGCCCCGGCCGTTCCGCTTCCGGCTGGTCCCGGCCACCTCCGGCGACATCCTGCTGCTCTGCACCCCGGGCCTGGCCGTCCCGGTCGCCGAGGAACCCGCGGTCGCCCACTTCCTCTCCAGCCACTGGGCCCACCCGCACCCGCCCGGCACCGTCGACTTCCTCCGTCAGATCCAGGTCCGGGCCAAGGGCTACGCGGACGACCGCAGCGCGGTGGCGGTCTGGACGGACTGAGCGGGGACGCGCGTTCAAGGGCCCGGGGAACGGCGGGTCCGTGCTGCTGCGTGTGGTGAACGGAACCGGAAGCCGATGGGCGCTCCGGCAGTGCACCTCGCGCAGACCCGGGCTCGCCGTTCCCCGAGCCCCTGGTGGTGCCCTCCCCCGCAAGCCCGGCTACCAGCCCGGCTACACGCCCAGCAGGGCGTGCGCCGCGGAGGCCGCGTGGGTGAGGGCGGCTTCGCGGGTGGCGCCGGGGAGGTCGATGGCCAGCGGGATGGCGAGGCCGTCGAGGAGGGCGCGGAGCTGGGTCGCGCGGGTGGCGGCGGGGGTGGCGGCGGGGAGGACGCCCGTGCCGCGGCCCTCGTCGAGGAGCGCGGTGAGGTCGTCCTGCCAGGGGGTTTCGATGTCGAGCTGGCCCCGGCGGAGGTCCGCGGTGCCGGGGGAGCGGCTCCACACCTCGATCCACAGGATCCAGCGCGGGTCGCCGGGGCCCTCCGGGAGGTACAGCTCCAGGTAGCGGGCGAGCCGGTCGAGGACGGGCACCTCGCGGCGGGCGAGTTCGCGGCTGCGGCGCTCGCCGAGCTGGGCCTCGCTCCAGCGCAGGGTCTCCAGGAGGAGCTGGTCCTTGCTGCCGAAGTAGTAGAGCAGGTGGCCGGCGCTCATGCCGAGCTGCTCGCCGAGGCCGGCCATGGTGAGCCGGGCCAGGCCGTGTTCGGCGATCGCGGCGCGGGCGGCGGCGTAGACCTCTTCACGGGGGCGGGCCGGCCGGCGGGTGCGGGGCTGCGCCATCCGTACTCCTCGGTGCGTTGCTGTTCGGGACCAGTCTCCCGCACGGGGTCGGGGCGGAGGTCACCAGCCGCCGTGTTCGCGGCTCTCGGCGGTCTCCCGGCGGCCGTCGGCGAGCCCGGCGCGGTAGGCGCGGCGGAGCAGGGCGGCGGCGCGGACGGGGTCGAGGGCGGGGGCGAGGCGGAGGAGTTCGGCGGTGAGGTCGGCGAGGCCGGTGGGGTCGGTAGGGCCGGTGGGGTCGCCGTGGCGGGTGGAGGTGCCGGGGGTTTCGGGGTCCGGGTGTGCGGTGGCCATGCCTCCATCACACCGCTCCCCGGCGGGGTCCGCCCGGCCGGGGAACGGGAGCGGGAACGGGAGGGGAGCGGTGGCCGGGGCGGTGGCGGGGCCCGCCGGTTCAGGCGCCGGGGCGGCGGCCGTACTGGGCGGCCAGGAGCTCGCCGGGCAGGACGAGGTCGGCGGTCTCGACGGGACGGCCGGTGGCCCGGTCGTAGTGGGTGCGCCGGATGGCCAGCGCGGGGGCGCCGGGCAGCCGGTCGAGGGTCTGGGCCTCGGCGCGGGTGAGGGTGCGGGCGGTGACCAGTTCGACGGGGTCGCCGACCTCGATGCCGATGACGGCCATCCGCGCGGCCACGCCGAGGCCGATGTACGGCCCGGCCTCGGGCAGCACGATCAGGTGGTGGCCGGTGACGGACATCGGCTCCCAGGACTCGGCGAGGTACCCGGGTTCGCCGTCCACCAGGTAGAGGTACGAGGTGTGCATCACCGGGGTGCCGGGTGCGACGTCGAGGCGTTCGGCGGTCTCCGCGGTCGCGGCCTCGGTGGTGGACTGGCTGCGCAGCCCGGGGAGGGCGCCCTGTTCGGCGAGGAAGGCGTGGTCCGGCCCGGGCCCGTCGGCCGCGGGGCGGCGCACCAGGGTGCGGCGCGGTTCCTGCGGGCGGACGAAGTAGCCGCGCCCCTGCTTGGCGAGCAGCACGCCCTCCTGCTCCAGCAGCCGGTACGCGGACTGGCCGACGCCGTGCGAGAAGCCGTACTGGGCCTGGAGGTCGGCCAGGGACGGGAGTTGGCTGCCCGGCGGGAACTCGCCGGCGGCGATCCGGTCCCGGACCTGCTCGGCGACCTGCAGGTAGGCGGAGGGTCCGCTGGTGGTCGTCATGGATCGTCCTCCGGAGGTGTGCGGTCCAGCCGATCGGTGACACAGTATCCCCCGCCGCACTACTCTACGTGTAGGGCTTGGCCGTATCCGTACACCCGGGGAGTGGTGGCGAGTGGTGCAGATCAGCGCGCGGGCGTCCGAACTGCGGGCGGCGATCGAGCGGGCCACCGGCCTGCGGGCGGAGGTGCGGCTCGCCGTCGGCAGCACCAGGATCAGCATCCCCTCCCCGCCCGAGGACGCCCCGACCTGGAGCGAACTGCTCAAGGCGCTGCGCACCGCCGACCGCTGGGGTTCCGTCACCGCGGACGGGCGGACCGTCGTCTGGGCCCAGGTCGAGGACCGGCCCTGAGCGCCGGCCCGGCGCGCCCCGGCCGCTCGGCGGCGGTGCGGAAGATGGCCGGAAAACGCCGCGTCTAAAACTGACGGTCCGTCAGTTCCACTGTTACCGGCTGGAGTTGGATGGATCAACGGCCCGCTCCGGCGGCCGGGCGGCGGCGACCGCGTCGGTGTACAGCTCGGTGGTGAGGTCCCGCTCGGTGATCCCGAGCCGGTGCAGCACGCCCCGCACCACGGCGAGGGCGGCCGGCAGGTCCGCCGGGTCCGCCGCCGACGTCTCGACCTCCAGGAAGGTGCCGTCGATCTCGGGCACCCGCACCAGGGTGGCGAGCAGCCGCCGCCCGTCCGCGCTGAACCCGTAGTTCCGGCAGTGCTTCTCGAACGCGATCCGCGGCAGGTGCCCGAGCCCGCGCAGGATCGCGTGGGCGGCCGCGGGATCGTCCACCCCGGTCTCGTGCTCCGGCTTCGACCCGGACGCCTCGTCCACCCGCGCCCCCTTGTACGTCAGCACCGTACGCGTACGGCCGCCGCCGTACACGGTCCGGATCCGCAGCTCGCGGTCGCCGCCCGTCAGCGACCCGGCCGGGTCGTCGTAGTAGGTGTCGCGGTACACCTCCCCCCGGCCCGGGCCGTACGCCGCCTCCAAGGCGGCCAGCACCCCCTCGGGGTCGGGCACGCGGGCCTTCAGTTCGGCTTCGATGGCCACCTGGTCCTCCGTCGGACGATGGGTGCGGAGTTCCACGCCATCATCCCCGCCGGGCGGCCGCGGCGACCGCGGCGACCGCCCGGCGGGGACGGGCCGGGGTCAGGGGCGGGGCTGCTGCTGGGTGATGCAGTGGATGCCGCCGCCGTTGGCGAAGATCTCGCGGGCGTCGACCAGTTCGACGGTGCGGTCGGGGTACGCCTTCTCCAGGACCGCCTTGGCCTGTTCGTCGCGCGGGTCGTCGAAGGCGCAGAGCAGGACGGCGCCGTTGGCCACGTAGTGGTTGATGTAGGAGTAGTCGACGGGCTCGCCGTCCTCGTCGAACAGGACGGTGGGGGCGGGGAGTTCGATGACCTCCAGGGTGCGGCCGCGGGCGTCGGTGGCGGTGCGCAGGAGGTCGGCGAGTTCCCGGCAGACGAGGTGGTCGGGGTGGGCCGGGTCGGGCTGGGAGTGGACGACCACGGTGCCGGGGCGGACGAAGGCGGCGACGATGTCGATGTGGCCGCGGGTGCCGAACTCGTCGTAGTCGCGGGTCAGTCCGCGCGGGAGCCAGATCGCCTTGGTGGTGCCGAGGTGGGCGTGGAGTTCGGCCTCGACCTGTTCGCGGGTCCAGTCGGCGTTGCGGCCCGCACCGAGTTGGACGGTGTCGGTGACCAGGACGGTGCCCTCGCCGTCGACGTGGATGCCGCCGCCCTCGTTGATCAGCCGGGAGGCGAAGCGCCGCGCGCCGGTCAGGTCGGTGACGTGCTCGGCGATGTCCTGGTCCTTGTCCCAGCGGGCCCAGGACTGGGCGCCCCAGCCGTTGAACACCCAGTCGGCGGCGGCGAGTTCGCCGTTCTCGCCGAGCAGGAAGGACGGGCCGATGTCGCGCATCCAGGCGTCGTTCAGCGGCCGTTCGACGATCTCCACCTCGGGGGCGAGGTAGCGGCGGGCGTCCGCGCCCTCGCCGGTGTTGGCCACCAGGGTGACCGGCTCGTACCGGACGAGGGTGTTGGCGACGTCGGCCCAGGCGCGGCGGGCGGCGTCCAGCTGCTCGGCGCCGTCGAAGGTGGGGTTGCCGGTGGGGAAGGCCATCCAGGTGCGCTCGTGCGGGTGCCACTCGGCGGGCATCGTGAAGCCGAGCGAGGCGGGGGTGGGGGAGCTGGTCATGGGGGTGGAGTCCTAAGCGGGGGAAGGGTGTTCAGAGGAAGTAGAGGCGGCTGAGCGAGACCGAGTCGGCGGGCTCCGAGCGCAGCGGTTCGCCGTCCAGCGAGACCAGCCCGGTCTCGGAGACGTCGACCCGGCCGGTCCGGCCGTTGCGCAGCATCGAACGCGGCCCGATGCCGCGCGTCCCGCGCACGCCCACCCGCCGCCTGCGGGTGGGGAGTTGGTCGCCCGCGACGTCCAAGTAGGCGGAGTCGGCGGCAGCCTGGGCGACGAAGGCCACCGAGAGGTCGGCGGCGGTGGCCCCGTGCGCGCCGAACTGCGGTCCCAGGACGAGGGGTTCGCAGCGGTCGGTGGAGGCGTTCGGGTCGCCGACCACGCCGTACGCGGGGAAGCCGGCCTTGAGGACGAGTTGCGGCTTGGCGCCGAAGTGGTCGGGGCGCCACAGCACGATGTCGGCCAGCTTGCCGGGTTCGATCGACCCGATCTCGTGCGAGAGGCCGTGCGCGATCGCCGGGTTGATGGTCAGCTTGGCGATGTAGCGCAGCACCCGCTCGTTGTCGTCGCCGCCCTCGGCCGTCCCGTACGAGCCGGTGCCGTCGAGCGGGCCGAGTTCGGCCTTCATCTTGCCGGCCATCGCGAAGGTCCGGCGGACCGTCTCGCCGGCCCGGCCCATGCCCTGGGCGTCGGAGGAGGTGATGCCGATGACGCCGAGGTCGTGCAGCACGTCCTCGGCGCCCATCGTCCCGGCCCGGATCCGGTCGCGGGCCATCGCGGCGTCGCCGGGCAGGTCGGGCTTGAGGTCGTGGGCGGAGACGATCATGTCGTAGTGCTCGCCCAGCGCGTCCCGGCCGAACGGGAGGGTCGGGTTGGTGGAGGAGCCGATGACGTTCGCCACGCCCGCCATCTTCAGCACGTTCGGCACGTGGCCGCCGCCGCAGCCCTCGATGTGGAAGGCGTGGATCGTCCGGCCCTCCAGCACCGCGAGGGTGTCCTCGACCGACAGGCACTCGTTCAACCCGTCGGTGTGCAGGGCGACCTGGACGTCGTACTGCTCGGCGACCCGCAGCGCGGTGTCCAGCGCCCGGGTGTGCGCGCCCATGTCCTCGTGCACCTTGAAGCCGGAGGCGCCGCCCTCGGCCAGCGCCTCCACCAGCGGAGCCGGGTCGGAGGACGAACCACGGCCCAGGAAGCCGATGTTGACCGGCCAGGCGTCGAAGGCGTTGAACGCGTGCCGCAGCGCCCAGGGCGAGTTGACGCCCACGCCCCAGACCGGGCCGAACTCCTGGCCGATGACCGTGGTCACCCCGGAGGCCAGCGAAGCCTCCATGATGCGCGGGGAGAGCAGGTGCACGTGGGTGTCCACGGCGCCCGCGGTGGCGATCAGGCCCTCGCCGGAGACGATGGTGGTGCCGGTGCCGACCGCCACCTCCACCCCGTCCAGGGTGTCCGGGTTGCCCGCCCGGCCGATCGAGGTGATCCGGCCCGCCCGGATGCCGATCGAGGTCTTCCGGACGCCCAGCACCGCGTCGATCACCAGCACGTTGGAGACCACCACGTCGCAGGTGTCCCGGACCGCGGCGGGCTTCAGGTGCAGCCCGTCCCGGGCGGTCTTGCCGAAGCCGGCCAGGAACTCGTCGCCCGGCGCCTGCGAGTCCGACTCGACCCGGACGATCAGCCCGGAGTCGCCGAGCCGGACCCGGTCGCCCGCGCGCGGGCCGTGCACCGAGATGTAGTCGTGCGGGGTGATGGCGCTCATGCGGGGTCCTTCCGGGGGCAGAGGGGGGTCACTGGGCCGGCTCGCTGTCGTCGAACTCGGTCAGGTAGCCCGTCGCCCGGGCCTTCGCCAGCGCCGCGGCCTTCGCGCCCGGCGCGTCCAGCGGGCCGTCCACCAGCCCCGCGAAGCCGATCGCCACCCGGGCCCCGCCGATCGGCACCAGGCCCACCTCGACCGTCGCCCCCGGGTCGAAGCGCACCGAGGAGCCGGCCGGCACCGCCAGGTGGGTGCCGTACGCGGCGGCCCGGTCGAAGGCCAGCCGCGGGTTCGACTCGAAGAAGTGGAAGTGCGAGGTCACCGAGATCGGCACCGCGGCGGTGTTGTGCACCGGCAGCAGCAGGGTCTCCTCCACCGGGTCGTACCCCTCGCCCGCGCCCGGCAGCGCCGCGCCCGGGGCGTCCTCGCCCAGCGAGCCCGCGCCGCGGAACGGGTCGGTGACCACCGCCAGCCGCGTCCCGTCCTCGAACACCGCCTCCACCTGCACCACCGTCACCACGTCCGCGACGCCGGGCAGCACGTCCGCGGCGCTCAGCACCGTCCGTCCGGCCTCGATCGCCTCGGCCAGCCGGCGGCCGTCGCGGGCCGCCTCGCAGACCGCGTCCGCGATCAGCGCGGTCGCCTCCGGCACGTTCAGTCGCACGCCGCGCGCCCGTCGGGCGCGGGCCAGCTCGGCCGCGGTGAAGATCAGCAGCCGGTCCCGTTCAGTGGGGGTCAGTCGCACGGTGCCTCGCTCAGAGGGGGTCGCGGGGGTGGTCGGTACAGATGTTAGAACGCCGTTCAAACTTAGCACCGCCGACACTCCAGGCGGAGGGGGGAGCCCTTCCGGCGGGAACGGCGGGGCGCGCCCCCGGCGGTGCCCCCGTGAGCCCCCGGCGGGGCCCGCTTCGCCCGGGGAGGGGTTTTCCGGTGGTGGAGTGGGCAAGAGGAAGGCGAGAAGCGGCCATCGGGCCCGGCGGGGGGACCGGGGCGGCCGTCCCGGAACTACGGCGGGGGCGTAAGAGGTTGATGGACGGTCAGGCGAGGTTTCCGCGACAGCGGTCGGCCACGTGGCGGGAGGGCGCCGAGTACCGGGGGCCGGCGCACGGGGCCCCGGCGGCGTACCAACCCTCCTGCGCGCTGCACCGCCGGCTGCACGCCGCGCTGGACGCGGCGGACCTGCCGGCGGTCGGGGCGATCCGCCGCCGGCTGCGGGCGGCGCTGGACCACTGGGGCGTCCCGGAGGAACTGGCCGACACCGCGGAGCTGCTCGCCTCCGAGCTGGTGACGAACGCGCTGGTGCACACCGGCCGCGGGGCGGTCTTCGACGCGGTGCTGACCGAGGAGTCCCGGCTGCGGGTCGAGGTGCAGGACGGCGCGGCGCAGGTGCCCAGCCGGCGCGCGGCCGCCGAGACGGCTACCTCGGGGCGCGGGCTGTTCCTGGTGGAGGCGCTGGCGGACGACTGGGGCGTGCAATTGCGGGCGGACGGCAAGACCACCTGGTTCGAGCTCTCCGCGGCCTGACCGGGTCGGCGGAGGGGGGAATTCCGGGGCCGCGGCGCGGGCCGGCCCGGGTGAATATGCCGCGGGCGATCGTGTGCGATCCGTACCGTTCGGCGCACCGGCATTGCCGCCTTGCCGAACATACGAGAGGCTAGTGAGAATGTGTGCCAGGAGGCACACGCAACCATCGCGGTCCGGCCGGCCCAGTAGGGGACACGGGAACACCAGCGGCCGCCAGGCAAGGCACCGGCAGGAGAAGCATGGCCACAGAGCCCGAGGCGCCTGGGCCCGCCCGCCGCACCCCGCCCGCCCAGGCCACCAGGAACGAGAGCACCGGGAACCCGCTGCGCACCGCCGTCGGCCCGCCCGCCGCCGGCCGGACCGTGCCGGCGCCCTCCGGCCGCGGCCTGCCCACCCGCACCGGGGACTCCAGCCCCGAGTGGCTGGAACCCGCGATGGCCGCCAACGGCATCGGCTCCTTCGACTGGGACATCCGCCGCGACGTGCTGGTCGGCGACCAGCGCGCCTGCACGATCCTCGGACTGGTCGGCCAGCCCTTCGACCGGACCTCCGCCGCCTTCCTGTCCCTGCTGCACCCCCAGGACGCGCCCGTGGTGCGCCGCCGGGTCGAGCGCGCCGTCGCCGAACTCGGCCAGTGCGGCGCCTACTACCGCACCGTCTTCCCGAACGGCGAACTGCACGCCGTGCGCTTCCGCGGCCGGGTCCTCGCCGACGCCTTCGGCCGCCCGTCCCGGATGGTCGGCTTCGTCTGGGACGCCACCGTCGAACTGCACAAGCGCGAACGCGCCGACGAGCAGGCCCAACTGCGCGAGGAGCGCTCCCGGTTCATCAAGGAGGCCGCCCGGGCGCTCTCCGAGGCCGTCACCGTCCGGGACGTCGCCCGGGTCTTCACCGAACTCCCGCTGCCCGGCCTCGGCCCCGACGGCCTCGCCCTGGCCTCGCTGGAAGCCGGCCGGATCGCCCTGCTCGGCTCCAGCGGCTACCGCAGCCGGCTCAGCGACCAGTTCGACCGGATCCCGCTCGCCCCCACCCACCCCGCCGCCGAGGCGATCCGGCAGCGCGCCCCGATCTTCGTCTCCAGCCGCGAGGAGTACCGGGAGCGCTACCCCGAAGCCTGGGACTGGGCCGAGGAGAGCGGCCGCTCCTCCTGGGCGTTCCTCCCGCTGGTCGCCAGCGGCCGCCCCACCGGCGTCTGCGTGGTCTCCTTCGACGACGCCCGCGAACTCGACGCCGACGAGCGCACTCTGCTCTCCACCCTCGGCGGCCTGGTCGCCCAGTCCCTCGCCCGGGCCCGCCTGCACGACGCCGAGCACGAACTCGCCGCCGGCCTGCAGCGCGTCATGCTGCCCCGCACCGTCCCCGCCGTCCCCGGCGTCAGCACCGCCGTCCGCTACCTCGCCGCCGGCTCCGGACTCCAGATCGGCGGCGACTGGTACGACGTCGTCCCGCTGCCCGGCGGCCACGTCGGCCTGGTCATCGGCGACGTCCAGGGCCACGACGTGCACGCCGCCGGGATCATGGGCCAGCTGCGGATCGCGCTGCGCGCCTACGCCGCCGAGGGCCACCCGCCCGCCGCCGTGATGGCCCGCGCCTCCCGCTTCCTCGCCGACCTCGACACCGACCACTTCGCCACCTGCACCTACGCCGAGGTCAACGTCGACTACGGCGTCGTCTACGCCGTCCGGGCCGGCCACCTCGACCCCGTGGTCCGCCGCGCCGACGGCACCGCGCACCCCGTCCCGGTCTCCGGCGGCCTCCCGCTGGGCGTCGACCCCGACGAGGAGTACCGGGTCACCCGGTTCAGCCTCGACCCCGGCGAGACGGTCGTGCTCTGCACCGACGGACTCGTCGAGGCCCGCGACATGGACCTCGACACCGGGTTCGCCCGGCTCTGCGCGACCGTCTCCGGCCACCTCCCCGGCATCGACGAGTCCCCCCGCGAACCGCTGGAGGAACTCGCCGACCGGATCGCCTCGCAGGCCGCCGACACCAGCGAACGCGAGGACGACATCGCGCTGCTGCTGCTCCGCTGGGACGGCCCGGCCGGCGGCCGCGCCGCACAGCAACTGCGCCGCCGGATCGGCCAGGCCGACCTGGCCCGGATCGCCGAACTGCGCGGCGAACTCCGGGACGCACTGCGGCGCTGGGGCGTGCCCGACCTCATCGACACCGCCGAACTGCTCTCCTCCGAACTCGTCACCAACGCGATCCGGCACACCGACCGGGACGCGATGTTCACCGCCCGCCTCTACCAGGAGCACGGTCGGGCCCGCCTGCGCGTCGAGGTCGAGGACGAGTCGGACCTCTGGCCCACCCGCCGCACCCCCGGCGAGCAGGCGTCCTCCGGCCGCGGACTGATGCTGGTCGAGGCGCTCGCCGACACCTGGGGCGTGGAGCCCCGGGGGACGGGCAAGCGGATGTGGTTCGAGCTCAGCAGTTAGGCAGCCGAAGGGGAACGAACCAGGGGCTCGGGGAACGGCGAGGCCCAGTCTGCTGGCGGTGCACTGCCGGAGCGCGCATCTGCTTCTGGTTCCGTTCACTACACGCAGCAGCACGGACCTTCGATGGGCTCCGGCCGTCAGCAGCATCGACTCGCCGTTCCCCGAGCCCCTGACGGGGCTCCCTGTCGGTGCTCTGCATCAGCCGAACTGCTGCTCCAGGTCCTTGAGCTTCTGCTCCAGGGAGTCGAGCCGGGGCAGGGTCACGGTGTCCTCCTCGGGGGTGAGGTCGATGACGCTGCGGTGGGGGGCGGGGGTGGCGGGGAGGCCGGTGGGGGTCGCTATGGCGGGCTCCGTCGGGGTGGCGGGGGTGGTGGGGGCGGCGGCCGGTTCGAGTTGGCGGGCGGCGCGGTGGCGCCAGCCGGAGCCGGGCTGGCGGCCGATGGCGCGGATCTCGGCGCGTTCGCGGCGGGAGGCCATCCGGCGCCGTTCGCGGTCCTCGGCGGCGGTCCGCCTGTCGTCGCGGACCTCCTCGACCGCCTCGTCCAGGGTGCGGACGCCCTCCAGCAGCATCAGCGACCACGCGGCGTAGGTCTCGCGCGGGGCGCGCAGCCAGCGGACCACCCGGATCTGCGGGAGCGGGCGGGGAACGAGTCCCTGCTCGCGGAGGGCGGCCACCCGGGTCTGCTTGAGGGCGCGGTCGAAGAGGACGGCCGCGGAGAGCGACATGCCGGCGAAGAACTGCGGGGCGCCGTCGTGGCCGAGGCCGCGCGGGGCGTGCACCCAGTTGAACCAGGCGGACGCGGCGGCGAACAGCCACACCAGCAGGCGGGAGCCGAGCGCGGCGTCGCCGTGGCTGGCTTCGCGGACGGCGAGGACGGAGCAGAACATGGCCGCGCCGTCGAGCCCGAACGGGACGAGGTACTCCCAGCCGCCGGAGAGGCCGAGGTTCTGGACGCCGAAGCCGACCAGCCCGTGGAAGGAGAGCGCGGCGGCGACCGCGGCGCAGCAGAACAGCAGCAGGTAGGAGGCCCCGCCGTAGAGGGACTCGGTGCGGCGGCGGCGTTCCTCGGCGCGCTCCCAGGCGGAGTCCGGCCCGCTGCCGGTGGTGGCGCTAGCCGGCCCGGTGCGGCTGCGGGCGAAGGCCAGCAGGGCGATGACGGCCAGCAGGACGGCCGTACCGGCGACGGCCCAGCCCAGCGGTATGTCCGACAGTCTCATGACCTGATCCAGCCTCGCTTTCCGGTCGTGATGGCGGGGACCATCATGGCGGAGAAATTCGGCGATCAAGGCGGGATCGGGGGCATTACCCCGTTAGGGGGGAATTTCGGCGGAAATAATGAATGATCGTCAGACCGGTTTCGCCCCGGCGGCGTTCCCGCGGCGCTACCGGGCGCGCGGGCAGCTGACGCAGAGTTCGGCCGGGCGGACGGTGTAGTACAGGCAGCAGCTGACCCGGGTCCGGGACCGGGCGCCGTCCGGGCCGCGGAAGCCCGGCGTGCCGACGAACGGGGCCGCGGCGGCGTCGCCGGTCAGCAGGGCCTCCAGTTCGGCCACCGCGCGGGGCTCCTCGCCGAGCAGCCCGGCGGCGTACCAGAGGCCGTCCACCACGTCGTCGGTGACCAGCGCCCACAGGGTGCGCGGGCCGCGGCGCACCGCGGGGCGGAAGGAGTCGAGCAGCGGCGCGAAGTGCTCGGCGAGCGCGGTGCGCAGGGCGGCGTCGAGCGCCGGGCGGTCCGGGACGACCAGGGCGTCCGGGCGGGCGGCCGCCGGGTCGTCGGGCAGGCAGTGGAAGCCGGCCGGGCGGGCGGTCAGTTCGCCGGTGCCGCGGTTGATCGAGACCCGGGACGGCGGCAGCAGCGGGACGCGGCGCTCCAGCAGCCAGGGCAGGGTGAAGGCGAGCGCGACCGGCCAGGCGTAGCGGTGCAGGCTGAACCCGGCGGTGACGTCCGGGCGGGTCGGGGCGCCGTACAGGTCGAGGCCCAGCCGCTCGTCGAAGGCGATCATCGCGTCCAGCGCGGCCCGGTCGCCGGCCAGCGCGGTGGCGGTGGTCCAGCCGGGGCCGGTGCGCGGGGCGGCGTGGTGGATCCGCAGGTCGGGGAAGGCCCGGCCCAGGCGCAGCCAGCTGTCCCGGCAGGGGAGCGCGTCGAGGGCGGCGGCGCGGGGGGAGGCGGGGGACTGCTCGACCTGGTAGGTGGTCACGCGGGCTCCCTGGGTGGTGCTCCCGGGAGCGGGCCCGGGCACGGCGAGGTGGACCTGCCCGGGCTGCTGTTCACCCCGGGCAGGTAAGGCTCACCTTAGCTGATGCCGTGCCGCAGGTCGCGCCCGATGCCGCCGTCCGTGGGGCCGCTGCCCGTGCTGCCGCTGCTCGTGGGGCCGCCGTCCGTGGGGCCGCCGTCCGTGCGGCCGGCGCGCGGGGCGCCGGCGTCCTGGGGGCCGGGCTGCGCCGGGACCTGGGCCAGCCGCCGCGCCAGCCACACCGGCACCCCGCCGAGCGCCTGCACCAGCCGGGACGCCTCGGCCCGCAGCCGCTCCGCCTCGGCCGGGTCGGACACCTCCGCCAGCGAGGCCAGCGCCGGGGCCACCCCCACCGTGAAGCCCAGTTCCTCGCGCAGCCGCAGCGAGGCCGTGAACCCCGCGCGCGCCCGCTCCCGGTCGCCCGCCGCCCGGGCCAGGCCCGCCAGGTGCCGCCAGGTCGAGGAGCGCAGCAGGTCGTCCCCCCGCTCCCGGGCCCCCTCGTGCGCCCGGGCGTACGCGCTGTGCGCCGCCACCGGGTCGTGCAGCAGGTTCTCCGCGACCAGCCCCCGGCGGAAGTCCAGCAGCGGACGGCCCGGTGCCTTCGGCGCCAGCAGCGCGGAGGTCCGCCCCAGCGCGGCCTGCGCCTCGTCCAGCCGGTCCCGCCGGCCCAGCACGCTCGCCACGTACGCCAGGAACCCCCGGGCGCAGGACGCCGCCGCGCGCGCCTCGATGCCCGCGACCGAGGCTTCGGCGTGCCGCAGCGCGTCCTCCGCGCGCTCCCAGTGGTCCGCGGTGAACAGGCACTGCTCGATCAGGAGTTCCGCCCGCTGGAGCGCCGCCGTCGGGTCCCGCCCGGCCTGCGGGCGGAGCAGGTCCGCGGCCTCCTGCCAGCAGCCGCGCGACCGCAGCCGCCAGACGACGTCCGCCATGCCCCCCGGGGCAGTACCGTGCACCGACAACGCCACCTCCTTGTGCGCGCCATGCAACGTCCCGCCGGCCCGAGGGCCCGCGTCGTGGCGGCAATTCAACACGCGCGGGAGCTTGTGCACCAGATCACGAGCGCGGGGAAATCCGGAACGGCCCGATCCGGACGGTGGTCGTCGGGGACGTGCGACGGCGGCCCGCCGGAGGTCCGGCGGGCCGCCGTCAGGGGCGTCCCCGGTGGCGCGCGGCGGGGCCGCGCGGGCGCGGCGTCAGGACGTCCAGCCGGTCTCCATCAGCGCCTCGGCGGCGCCGTTCGACGGCTGCGGGATGCCCGCCGCGTCCAGCGTGAACAGCGCCACCAGCAGCTGCTCGCCGCGCACCACGGTCTGCCGGGAGTACCCCGAGACGGTGAACATGGCGGCCGCGACGTCCTCGCTGTGGAGCGTTTCCAGCCACAGGCACTCCACCGCCTTCACGTCGGCGGGCTCCGTCCAGGTGTCCACCCGGGCCACCATCCGGCTGCCCAGCAGGGTGGTCGAGTCGCGCTCCTGACCGGGCGTCAGCTCCAGGTCGCAGAAGCCCAGCCACTGCAGGTACCGGGCCGCCGTCAGCACCGCGTCCTGCGGCGTGCGCACCGGCTGCGGCCGGAACGGTTGGCGCAGCGCCCGGGCCGCGCCCGAGCCGGCCGCCAGCGGGCCCGGCGCCTGGGCGGGCGGGGCCGGCGGCACCGCGGTGGTGTACGGACGGGCGCTCTCCACCGGCCGGCTCGACCGCGCGTCGGTGCTCTGCAGCCGCGGCACCCGGTCCACCGGCAGCCGGACCGTCGCCCCGCAGTCGCAGGTGAACTCCGGCTGCGGCCACTGGTCGCTGCGCCCGCAGTGCGGACAGCGCATGTTCAGCCAGGAGTCCTCCCAGGACCGGAACCTGACCTGCACCGGCACCCCGCCGCGCAGCAGCGGCACCCGCAGCTGCGCCCCGCACGGGCACGGCAGGCTCGGCGGCTCGTACCGGTGCTCCGCCCGGCAGGCCGGGCAGCGCAACTGGCTCGCCCCCGACGGCGAACCGGGGGAGAAACCGGTGGGTACCGCGTCCGCGGTGGCGTCGGCGGCATCCTCGGGCAGCGGCATGGCGGTCACCGTCCGTTCGGGTCGACTGGGAGGGAGGTCCTTCCATCCTGGCCGATCGGGGGCCCGGCCGCCGCGGAATGAGGGATTCCTACAACGGAGTTGAGGTGGCGGAAAGGTGAGCGAACGGTTGCGCGCCGGGGGCGTGCGCGGTCGCACGGGACGCCGGTGCCGGGCGGGGCGCGAGAGCCCCGACAGGACTCGATGACGGCACGTCAACTTGCTTGCTACGGAAGGAAAATACGCGACGGTTCTCCGGCACCGGCGGCTTCCCGGGCCGGCCGCGGACGGACGTCAGCCGATGCCCCACCGGGTCAGGTCCTCCGGGGTGTCCAGGTCGTCCGGAGTGCCCGCGCCGGTGCAGTCGACCAGCGCCACCGGGCGGCCCGCCAGCAGGGCCCGGGCGCCCGCGTCGCCGGTCGCGGTGGCGCGCAGGAACGGGAAGTGCGCGGCACCGATCAGCACCGGGTGGGCCCGGCGCCCGGCGTAGGCGCAGGCGGCCAGGTCCGTGCGGGCGGTGTGCGCGGAACGCAGCCGGCGCACCGCCTCCGCCGTCACGCCCGGGGTGTCCACCAGGAGGACGAGGGCGGCGGTGGTCCCCGGCGGCAGCGCGGCCAGGCCGGCGAGCAGCGAGGAGGCCATTCCGGTGCGCCAGTCGGGATTGTCGACCAGTCGACGATCCCGGGCCACGGTCGGGGCCCGCGGCTCGATCCGGGCCCGCACCTCCGCGGCCGCCGCGCCCAGCACCGCCACCGCCCCGTCGCAGCCGCCGTCCGCCGCCACCGCCAGCACGTGCTCCAGCAGCGGGCGCCCCCGGTAGGGCAGCAGCGCCTTCGGTCGGCCGCCCAGCCGGGAGCCGCCGCCCGCCGCCAGCACCAGGGCCGCGACCCGCAGTGCCGCCCGGCCACCGTCCGCGTCCGTACCGTCACCCGTCGCGCCGCCAGTCATGCGGACAGTCTGCCGCCCCGCCCCGCCCCGCCGCCTTGGACGATCCGACAGGCCGGGCCCGCCGCCCGTCCGCCGCTCCCGGCCGTTCCGTCCCTGGACCGGGCCCCGGCCGTCCCCGTTCACTGGGCCCCATGGCACCGCGCACCCCAGACACCCCCACCGGCGCACCCGCACCGCTCGTCGACCGGTACGGCCGGGTCCACACCGACCTGCGGATCTCCCTCACCGACCGGTGCAACCTGCGCTGCACCTACTGCATGCCCGCCGAGGGGCTCGACTGGCTGCCGCGCGACCAGGCGCTCACCGACGACGAACTGCTCCGGCTGGCCCGGATCGCCGTCCACCGCCTCGGCGTCCGCACCCTGCGCCTCACCGGCGGCGAACCGCTGCTGCGCCGCGGCCTGCCCGCGCTCGTCGCCCGGCTCGCGGAACTCGGCGCGGAACTCTCACTGACCACCAACGGCATCGGACTCGCCCGCAGCGCCCCCGAGTTGAAGCGGGCCGGACTGCACCGGGTGAACGTCAGCCTGGACACCCTGCGCCCCGAACGGTACGCGGCGCTCACCCGCCGCGACCGGCTCGCCGACGTCCTGGCCGGGCTGGCCGCCGCGCAGGACGCCGGACTGGCACCGGTCAAGGTCAACGCGGTGCCGGTGCGCGGCGTCAACGAGGACGAACTCGTCGACCTGGTCCAGTTCGCGGTCGACCACGGCTACCGGATGCGCTTCATCGAGTCGATGCCGCTGGACGCCCAGGGCGCCTGGGACCGGGCCGCGATGCTCACCGCCGACGAGATCCTCGCCGTCCTCGCCGCCCGCTGGCCGCTCGTCCCGGCCGGCCGGCCCGGCAACGCGCCCGCCGAGGAGTGGCGGCTGGACGGCACCCCGCACGTGGTCGGCGTGATCGCCTCCGTCACCCGCCCGTTCTGCGGCGGCTGCGACCGCGTCCGGCTCACCGCCGACGGGCAACTGCGCAACTGCCTGTTCGCGACCGCCGAGTCCGACCTGCGGGCGCTGCTGCGCGGCGACGCCGACGACGAACGGATCGAACGGGCCTGGCGGGACTGCGTCGCCCGCAAGGGCCCCGGGCACCGGATCGGCGACGCCGACTTCGTCCGGCCGGACCGGCCGATGTCCGCGATCGGCGGCTGAGGGCCGCAGGGGCCGGAGGACCGGTGCGGCGTAGGATCGCGGGCGTACGGCGGGCACCTGAGGGGGAGGGGATTTCCCATGGCGGACATCGGCACGACGGACATCAGGCAGTACCTGCGCGGCCTCGCGGTCTTCGCCGGGGAACTGCCCGAGTTCGATCCGGACGCGGCACCGGAACGGCCCGAGACGCTGTTCGTCGACTGGCTGGTCGAGGCGGTGGACGCCGGGGTCCGGGAGCCGCACGCGATGACGCTCTCCACCGTCGGCGCCGACGGCACCCCCTCGGCGCGGGTGCTGCTGCTGAAGAACGTGGACCGGCACGGGTGGCAGTTCGCCGCCGGGGCCGCCAGCCCCAAGGGGCGGGACCTGGCCGCGAACCCGGTGGCGGCGCTCTCCTTCTACTGGCCGCAGCAGGCCCGGCAGATCCGGATCACCGGCACCGTCGCACCGGAACCGGCGGAGCGCAGCGCGGCCGACTTCCTGGCCCGCTCGCCCGGGGCGCGCGCCGAGGCGCTGGCCGGGCGGCAGAGCAGCCCGCTCCAGGACGTGCGGGAGCTCGAACGGGCCACCGAGCTGGCGCTGGAGCGGATCGAGCGGGAACCCGGCCTGGTCGTGCCCGAGTGGACGCTCTACACCGTCCGCGCCGAACGGGTCGAGTTCTGGCAGGCCGACAAGCAGCGCAGGCACACCCGGCTGCGCTACGAGCGCGAGGGCGAGGACTGGACGCGCGGGCGGCTGTGGCCCTGAGCGGATCCGGCGCGGCCCGGTGATCGCTGGGCTGCGGTTCGTGGCGGAGGGAGTGCATGGCGGGGGCGGGGTTTGCCCGCTTTGTGAGGCGGGTCGTGCCGGGCCCCGGCCGGCTTGACCAGGTGGATCGGGGACTGGTCTGCTGGTGGGCCGTCAGAGTCGCCCAGCCGCAGAGGAACACCGTGCGCTCCCGCCGTACCGCCGCCATAGCCGTCCTGTTGCTCGGTCCGCTCGCCCTCGCCGGGTGCACCAGCGCGCCGAAGGGGGGTGGGGGCGGTGGCGCCTCGGGGGCGGCCTCGCAGGGGACGAACCCGCTGCAGAACCCGGACGGGACCAAGCCCGGCCTGGCTCCGGTCAGCGGCGACGCGGACAAGAAGGCCGGGCGGGACCTGATCGCCAAGGTGAAGACCGCCGACGCCGGCCCGAAGACCGGCTACGACCGCGACCAGTTCGGGCCGCCGTGGACCGACAACGTGGACGGCGTGCCGCTGGGCCACAACAACTGCGGGACGCGCGACGACGTGCTGGCCCGGGACGGCAAGGGCGTCGAGCACAAGGACGGCTCCGCCTGCGTGGTCACCGGCATGACCATCTGGGACCCGTACACCGGCAAGACCGTGCAGTGGACCAAGCAGCAGGCGTCGAAGATCCAGATCGACCACGTGATGCCGCTCTCCTACGACTGGCAGCAGGGCGCCGCCCAGTGGGACAAGGCCAAGCGGGTGCAGATCGCCAACGACCCGCTCAACCTGATCCCCGCCGACGGCTCGCAGAACGCCTCGAAGGGCGACTCCGGCCCGGCGACCTGGCTGCCCGCCAACACCGCCGTGCACTGCTCGTACGCGATCCGGTGGGCGCAGGTCTCGCTGAAGTACCAGCTGCCGGTGACGCCCGCCGACAAGAAGACGATGCTCGCGCTGTGCGGCGGCTGAGCCGGGGCCGGTAGGACGCGGAACGGCCCGGGGCCGTCCGGGGCTCCCGGGAGGGGAGTCCGGACGGCCCCGGGGCCGTTCGAGCGGGGCCGGTGGGTCAGCTGCTCGTCTTGGGGCTCGCCGTCAGGTCGTACATGGTGGTGGTGCCGACGGTCTTGGCGGTGTAGGTGGACTCCACCCAGGAGGAGATCTCCGAGGAGTAGTTGGAGCCGCCCATGCTGCCGCCGCCCATCCCGCCGCCGCCGATGAACCAGTGCACCTTGCCCTCCTTGACCAGCTGCTTGAAGCCGTCGAGGGAGAGCGACGGGTCGCTGCCGTTGAAGCCGCCCAGGGCCATCACCGGCTCGCCGCTGGCGAGCTGGTAGCTGGCCTGGTTCTGCGAGCCGACCGCGGCCGCGACCCAGGTGTACTGGTCGGCGTCCTGCTTGAGCAGGTCGGCCACCTCGGAGGAGACCAGGGCGCCGTTGAGCAGGCCGCCCATGCCGCCGAAGCCGCCCGCGCCGCCGCGGCCGGTGCGGCCGTCCTCGCCGGTGGTGCCGCCCGGGAAGCCCGGGAAGGTGCCGCCGTTGCTGCCGGTGCCGGTGCCGCCGGGGAGGCCGGGCATGCCGTTGCTGTTGCCGGTGCCGCCGTTGCCGGTGCCGCCCGGGAAGTTCGGCATGCCGTTGCCGGTACCGCCGTTGCTGCCGGTGCCGCCGTTGCCGCCGGGGAAGTTGGGCATTGTGCCGTTGGTGCCGCCGCCCGGGAAGCCCGGGAAGTTGCCGCCGCGGCCGCCACCGCCGCCGGGGAAGCCGCCCCGGCCGCCGAAGCCGCCGCTCTGGACGGCCGGTCCGGCGGTGACGATGGAGCCGCTGTGGCCGGTGGAGACGGTGTCGAGGGCGTAGGCGGTGGGGCCGGCCAGGCCGGTGGCGAGGGCGGCGAGGCCCGCGGCGGTGGCGATCCGGCGGCCGGTGAGGCCGGCGATCCGGCTGGAGAAGAGCAGGGCGAGGGTGGCGAGGACGCCGACGACCAGCACCGCGTTGCCCAGCCACGGCACGAAGTCGGTGCTGCGGCCCAGCAGTTGGCGCGCCCACCAGGCGGTGACCAGGACGGTCACGGCGAGCACCGCGGCGTACGGCAGGTGGTGGCGGGCCTTCCACAGGCCGTCCGCGCCCATGCCGACCAGGGCGGCGACCGCCGGGACGAGGGCCACCGTGTAGTACTGGTGGAAGATGCCGGACATGAAACTGAAGGTCAGCGCGGTGGAGAGCAGCCAGCCGCCCCAGACCAGGAAGGCGATCCGGGCCGAGTCGGTGCGCGGGTAGCGGCGGGTCGCCCACAGGCCGAAGACCAGCAGGATCAGCGCGGCGGGCATCAGCCAGGCGATCTGCCCGCCGATGTCGCCGTCGAACAGCCGGGTGAGGCCGGTGCTGCCCCACATGCCGCCGCCACCGCCGCCGCCCATCCGGCCGCCACCGCCGCCGCCGACCGAGCCGGTCTCGTCGCCGGTGATCCGGCCGAAGCCGTTGTAGCCGAAGGTCAGCGAGAGGAAGGAGTTGTCCTGCGAGCCGCCGATGTACGGGCGGGCCGAGGCGGGCATCAGCTCGACGACCGCGACCCACCAGCCGCCGGCCACCACCATCGCGACGGTGCCGTACAGCAGTTGGAGGAAGCGCCGGCGCAGGGCGGTGGGCGCGCAGACCAGGTACACCAGGGCGAACGCGGGCAGCACCAGGAACGCCTGCAGGGTCTTGGCGAGGAACGCCAGGCCGAGCATCGTGCCGACGAACACCAGCCAGCGGGTGGAGGCCGTCTCGGTGGCCCGGACGACGCCGTACGCGGCCAGCGTGAGCAGCAGCACCAGCGCCGCGTCCGGGTTGTTGAACCGGAACATCAGCGCCGCGACCGGGGTCAGCGCCAGCGCGGCGCCCGCGACCAGGCCGCCGAGCGCGGAGAAGCGGCGGCGCACCGTCGCGTACACGGTGGCGACGGTGCCGACGCCCATCAGGACCTGCGGGGCCAGCACGCTGAACGAGCTGAGGCCGAGGATCCGGGCGGAGAGCGCCATCGGCCACAGCGCCAGCGGCGGCTTGTCGACGGTGATGAAGTTCGCCGAGTCCGAGGACCCGAAGAACATCGCCTTCCAGCTGACCGAGCCGGCCTGCACGGCGGCCGAGTAGAAGGAGTTCGCCCAGCCGGAGGCGGTCAGGTTCCAGAAGTACATCACCGCCGTCGCCAGCAGCAGGCCGAGGAAGGCCGGACGCACCCAGCGCGGGTCGTCCTCGCGGCCCCGCCAGGTGCGGGCGGGCAGCGTGCGCAGCCGGCCGGCCCAGGAGGCCCGGCCTTTGGGGCCGACGGGCGGCAGCGCGACGGGCGGCAGTGCGACGGGCGGCAGCGCCCGGGGGGCGGGTGCGGGGGTCTCGGCGCCCTCCCTGGGGCGGGCCCAGCGCTCGATCCACTGCCGGTCCAGCACCCGGCGCTCGTCGGCCTCGCCGACCAGTTCCTCGGACTGGTTGAAGTCCCCGTCGGCGGCCTGCAGGGCCCACAGGTGGACGGCGACGCCGTGCTCCTTGGCGGAGGCGACGCCGGGCAGCAGGTCCCCGTCGCCGGTGACCAGCACCACGTCGGCGCAGGCGTGGTTGCGGGCGAGTTCGCTGAGTTCGGCGTGCATCGCCGCGTCCACGCCCTTCTGCACCCAGCGGCCCTCGGCCTTGGTCAGCGCGCCGAGCCGGACGGTGACCCGGGGCAGCACCCGCAGTCGGCGGTGCTCGGGGGCGGGGCGGCGGTCGACGGCCGCGTCGAACCAGTAGATCCGCAGCAGCGGCAGGCCGGTCTCGGCCTCGGCGCGTTCGCGCAGGGCGGCGATCAGCACCGGGTGGTCGACGGCGATCCGGGGGCGGCCGGGATCCCCCGCGAGCAGGCTGGCGGCCGCGCCCAGCAGGTAGCCCGCGTCGACCAGGACGACGCAGCGGTCCATCTCCGGCACCTCCTCCTCGGCCCGGCCCGGCGGTGAGGGCTCCGCCCGGTGGCCCGGCGACCGTTGGGCACACCTTTACCCTCCGTTCGCCCGCCGAACCGCGCCCGTCCCGCCCGTCCCGCCCGCCGGACCGGGCCGGGCCGGGCCGCTGGCGGTCGACCCTGGATACTGGGACACCGTGCGGAAAAGTGCGGTGGCGTTGTGCGCGGTGGCGACGGTCGGGGCGGTCGCCGTCGTCCTGGTGCCCGCGACCGCCCCGGAGTCCTCCAGCGGGGACGTCGAGCTGCTGTCCGTCTCGGTGGACGGCGGCCGGACGGTCGAGCTGGGCCCGGACGGGACCCGCACGGTGACGGTGGAGGTGACCGCGCGCGACGACTCGGGGATCCGCTCGGTCGACCCGGTCGGCCTGTGGGGGCCCAACTACGCGGCCCTGAAGGTCGGCCGGATGACCTGCGCGCCGCTCGACCCGGCCGGGACGACGGCCCGGTGCAGCGGCACGGCGACCGTCTCGGCGACCGCCCGGGCGCTCTTCGACGACCAGGCCGGCAGCTGGTTCGTCGACCTGCGGATCCGCGCCAACGACGGCGACCGCTACCTGTCGAAGAACGCGGCCGGCTTCTCGCTCAAGCACGCCGCCGGGTTCGACCGGGCCGCGGCCCCGCCCCGGGCGGCCCCCGGCGAAGCGGTCACCGTCCGGGCCCGGCTGCGGCGCGCCGAGTGGGACGGCAACACCGACGTGCCGCAGCAGGGCACCCTCGCCTACCTGCAGTTCCGTCCGGACGGCGGCGACACCTGGGCCACCCTGGCGGTGGCAGGCACGGACGCCGGGGGCGAGCTGGCGCTGAACGTGCCCGCCCGGCGGCCGGGGACGTACCAGTGGTACGCGCCGGGCGACAAGTGGACGGCGGCCGCGCTGTCGGCGGAGCTGCCGGTGGCGGTCGACGGGCAGTCGGCGCACCCGGGCCAGTGAGCGCCCCCGGACGGCGCGACGGGCCCCCGGGCGGAAGCACCCGGGGGCCCGTCCGCGCGGGTCAGGCGCGCAGCTCGGCCGCGACCAGCTCGGCGATCTGCACGGCGTTGAGCGCCGCGCCCTTGCGCAGGTTGTCGTTGGACAGGAACAGCGACAGGCCGTGCTCGACGGTCTCGTCGGTGCGGATCCGGCCGACGTAGCTCGGGTCCTGGCCGGCCGCCTGCAGCGGGGTCGGGATGTCGGTCAGCGCGACGCCGGGGGCGTCGGCCAGCAGCTCGGTGGCCCGCTCGGGGCTGATCGGGCGGGCGAAGCGGGCGTTGACCTGCAGCGAGTGGCCGGTGAAGACCGGGACGCGCACGCAGGTGCCGGAGACCTTGAGCTCGGGGATGCCGAGGATCTTGCGGCTCTCGTGGCGGAGCTTCTGCTCCTCGTCGGTCTCGTTGCTGCCGTCGTCGACGATCGACCCGGCGAGCGGGACGACGTTGAAGGCGATCGGGCGCTGGTAGACGCCGGGCGCCGGGTACTCGACGGCGGCGCCGTCGTGGACGAGCGCGGCGGCCCCGTCTACGACCTTGCGGGCCTGCTCGTGCAGCTCGGAGACGCCGGCCAGGCCGGAGCCGGAGACCGCCTGGTAGGTGGAGACCACCAGGGTGACCAGCTCGGACTCCTCGTGCAGCGGGCGCAGCACGGGCATCGCGGCCATGGTGGTGCAGTTCGGGTTGGCGATGATGCCCTTGGGGCGCTCGGTGATCGCGTCGGGGTTGACCTCGGCGACGACCAGCGGGACCTCGGGGTCGCGGCGCCAGGCGGAGGAGTTGTCGATGACGACGGCTCCGGCGGCGGCGACCTTGGGGGCCAGCTCCTTGGAGGTGGCGCCGCCCGCCGAGAAGATCACGATGTCCAGGCCGCTGTAGTCGGCCGTGGCGGCGTCCTCGACGGTGACCTCGGTGTCCTTCCAGGGCAGGGTGCGCCCCGCCGAGCGGGCCGAGGCGAACAGCCGCAGCTGCTCGACCGGGAAGTTCCGTTCCGCCAGGATCTCGCGGACCACGCCGCCGACCTGACCGGTGGCACCTACGATGCCGATCCTCATCCGTCTCTCCTCCTGCTACCGGTTGTGCCGGTTGTCCCGGCCCATCATGCCTTGTCAGAGCGGGTTTCGGCGGGGGTGTCCCAAAGCGTGAACGCTTGCCGTCCGCGGCGGAAATCCCTCCTGCGCAGGCCCTTCCCCGCCGGAAATCCTGCGTGCGATCCGGCTCTTCCCGGGTGTCCCCGGGGGCGGCCGCTCAGGCGTCCCCGAGGTCGTGCGCGAGCAGCGGCAGCCGCACCGCGGGCGTCGGGATGCGTCCGGCGCGGTGCAGCAGCGCCTTGAGCGCGGTCGGGTTGGGGCCGGCGAAGGCGGTCCGGGAGAGCGCGGCGAGTTCGGCGCCGAGCTTGCGGGCGAGCGCGGCGTCGCCGTCCTGCCAGGCCCGGTGCAGGGCGACGAAGCGGGCGGTCTCCAGGTGCGCGGAGGCCAGCACGCCGCCGTCCGCGCCGAGGGCCAGCAGCGGGGAGAGGAACAGGTCGTCGCCGGCCAGCACGCCGCGCGGTCCGGCGGCCAGCAGGGCGACCGTCTCCTCGTCGATGCCGCCGGGCGCGTACTTGATCCCGGCCACGGCGGGCAGCGCGAGCAGGTCGAGCAGGGTGTCGGCGCCGAGCCGCTGCCCGGTGCGGTACGGGATGTGGTAGATCATCAGCGGCAGCGGGCTGGCCGCGGCCAGGACCCGGAAGTGGGCCAGCACCCCGGCCTCGCCGGGGCGGACGAAGCCGGGGACGGCGACCAGCGCGGCGTCGGCCCGGCCGGCCAGCGCGGCCAGCGCCCCGGCGGTGCGGGCGGTGCCGCCGTGGCCGGCGCCGACGGTGAGCACGGCGCCGTGGGCGTCGGTGGCGCGGCGGCAGACCTCGATCACCGCGTCCTGTTCGGCGTCGGTCAGCGAGCCGGGTTCGCCGGTGGTGCCGAGGGCGACCAGGCCGGCCGCGCCGGCTTCCAGGCTGTCGTGGGCGAGCCGCTCCAGGGCGTCGAGGGCGAGCGCGCCGTCGGCGTCGAAGGGCGTGACCAGCGGGACGTGGATGCCGTGGAGTTCCATGCGGGAAGCCTGCCGGGCGGCGACCGTGCAGGTCCAGTTCACATTGCCGATGCTTCTCGTAAGCTGGGCCGATGCTCGATGTGCGAAGGCTGCGGTTGCTGCGCGAACTGGCCCACCAGGGGACGATCGCGGCGGTCGCGGAGGCGTTGTCGTTCAGCCCTTCGGCGGTGTCCCAGCAGCTGTCGGTGCTGGAGCGGGAGGCGGGGGTGCCGCTGCTGGAGCGGACCGGGCGGCGGGTGGCGCTGACCCCGGCGGGGCGGAACCTGGTGCGGCACACCGAGGCGGTGCTGGAGCTGTTGGAGCGGGCGGACGCCGAGCTGGCGCGCGCCCGGACCGGGCCGGCCGGGCCGCTGCGGATCGGCGCCTACCCGTCCGCGGTGCGCGCCCTGCTGCCCGCGGCGCTGGCCGAGCTGGCCTCCCGGCACCCGGAGCTGGAGGCGATGGTCAGCGAGGTGGACCCGGCGGCGGTGGCGGCCGCGCTGCGCGCGGGCGAGCTGGACGCGGCGCTGGTGCACGAGTACGACCTGGTGCCGGGCGAGCCGGAGGACGGGATCGCGCTGACCGGCCCGGTGTTCGCCGAGCCGCTGTACCTGGCGGCCCGCTCGGCGGGCGCCCTGGCCGGGCACCGGGACAGCCCGTGGATCACCTCCCCGCCCGGGACGCTCTGCCACACGATGGTCCAACGGGTGTGCCAGTCCGCCGGGTTCGGCCCGCGGGTGCGCCACCGGGTGGACGACTTCGCCGCCCAGCTGGCCCTGGTCGCGGTCGGCCAGGGGGTGGCGCTGGTGCCGCACCTGGGCATCGGCGACTGCCCGCCGGGCGTGGTGCTGACCCGGTTGCCGCTGTACCGGCGCACCCGCACCGCGTTCCGGGCCGGCGGCGCCGCCCACCCGGCGGTGGCGGCCTTCGCGGCGGCCCTGCACGCGGCGGTGCCCGCCGAACTCCGTTCGGCCTGACCTTCCCGCCGTTCACGGACGGTCGCTAGCCTTCCGGCATGCATCAGTTGAACGAGCAGCAGGAACAGCCGGGCCGGTTCGGCGCGGACGCCACGGTGGAGGTCCGGGCCGAGGGCGTGGGCCGGGTGCGCACCGAGTACGCGCCGGACCACGACGGCGACCCGGACCCGGGCGAGATCGTCTGGACGTGGGTGCCGTACGAGGAGAACGACGGGCGGGGCAAGGACCGGCCGGTGCTGGTGGTGGCCCGGGAGGCGGGCGGTTCGCTGCTGACGGTGATGCTGTCCAGCAAGGGCCACGACGACGACCGGGACTGGGTGCCGCTGGGCGCGGGGCCGTGGGACCGCAGCGGGCGGGACTCCTGGGTGGCGCTGGACCGGGTGTTCCGGGTCCGCGACGGCGGGATGCGGCGCGAGGCGTGCGCGCTGGACCGGGCCCGGTTCCAGCTGGTGGTCGACGCGCTGCGGCACCGCTACCGCTGGCAGTGAGCGGGCCGGGGCCGGGTCGGGCCGGGTAACGATTGTCGGATCGTTCTTCCCCGGTCCGCCCGCTGCCGGTACAACGGCTCCAGGAATCCACACAGTTGAGCTGGAGTCGCCCGCATGAGCAGCAGCACCCCTCCCGGCTACGGGTCTCCGCAGGACCCGTACGGCCAGTACCCGCAAGGCGCTGGGCTTCCGGGCTGGCTCGCCCGGACCCCGCCCGGCGTGCAGCCCGCTCCGGGCACCCGGGTGCTGGCCGCGCCGCTGGACCGCTTCCTGGCCCGCCTGATCGACCTCGCGGTCCTGCTCGTCCCCGCCGTCCTCCTGTTCGTCGTCGTGGGCGGCTTCCTCTACACCCTGCTCGGCGTGGTCGTCGTGGTCGGCTACGAGGCCGCCATGCTGCTGACCCAGCACGGCCAGACCGTCGGCAAGAAGGCCATGCGGCTCCGCGTGGTCAGCGCGGCCCACGGCGGCCGTCCGACCGACACCGAGCTGTTGACCCGGGCCGGCGTCTACGGCGGCCCGAGCCTGATTCCGGTCGTCGGCAACCTGTTCTCGCTGGTCAACTGCCTGTCCCTGCTGTGGGACAAGCCGCTGCAGCAGTGCTTCCACGACAAGGCCGCCAAGACCCTGGTGGTCAAGGAGGGCTGACCCGGCCGCGCGGGCGGGGCCCGGCCGGAGCCCCGCCCGCGGTCTCAGCTCGCCAGGCAGCTCGGCCCGAGCAGCTGCTTGAGGTCGCCGAACAGCGCCGGGTCGGACTTCACCCGGTGCCGGTCCAGCCGCAGCACCACCGTCTTGGTCTCGCCGCGCAGGTGGACGTGCACCTCGGTGCTGCCCTTGTGGTGGACGAGCACCTCGCGGAGCCGGCCGACGATCGGCGGGGTCAGCCGGTCCTCCGGCACGGTGATCACGATCGGCAGCTGCGCCGCGAGGTTGTTCAGGTCGGGCACCGACAGCTCCATGCCCATCAGCCGCGGCACGTCCTCCCGCTTGTCGACCTTGCCGCGGACGAACACCACGGCGTCCTCGACCAGTTGCGAGGAGACCAGCTGGTAGCTGGCCGGGAAGAACATGCAGTCGATCGAGCCCGCCAGGTCCTCGACGGTGGCGATCGCCCAGGCGTTGCCCTGCTTGGTCATCTTGCGCTGCAGGCCGGAGATGATGCCGCCGATGGTCACCATCGAGCCGTCCGGCCGCTCGGCCAGGTCGGCGACCGCGCAGTCCGCCTTGTCGGCGAGCACGTGCTCGATGCCGTGCAGCGGGTGCGAGGAGACGTACAGGCCGAGCATCTCGCGCTCCTGGGTGAGCAGGAAGGGCTTCTCCCACTCCTCCTCGGAGAACACCACGTCCAGCCCGAAGGACGGCTCGTCCGAGACGGCGTCCCCGCCGCTGTGCCCGATGTCAGCGGAGCTGAACAGGTCGAACTGGCCCTCGGCCTCCTTGCGCTTGATCCCGACCACGTTGTCGATCATCGGCTCGAACTGGGCGCTCAGGCCCTTGCGGGTGTGCCCGAGCGAGTCGAACGACCCGGCCTTGATCAGCGATTCGACGGTGCGCTTGTTGCACACCACCGATTCGACCTTCTCCAGGAAGTCCGGGAACGAGGTGTACTTCCCCTTGGCCCGGCGGGTGCGGATCATCGACTCCACCACCGGCCCGCCGACGTTGCGGATCGCGGTCAGGCCGAACCGGACGGTCTCGCTGCCGTGCGGGGTGAAGTCGGCGTCCGACTCGTTGACGTCCGGCGGGAGCACCTGGATGCCCATCTTGCGGCACTCGTTGAGGTAGACCGCGGACTTGTCCTTGTCGTCCTTGACCGAGGTGAGCAGCGCCGACATGTACTCGGCCGGGTAGTTGGCCTTCAGGTACGCCGTCCAGTACGAGACCAGCCCGTAGCCGGCGGTGTGCGCCTTGTTGAAGGCGTAGCCGGAGAACGGGACGAGCACGTCCCAGACCGCCTGGATCGCCGCGTCCGAGTAGCCGCGCTCCCGGCAGCCGCGCTGGAACGGGACGAACTCGGCCTCAAGGATCTCCTTCTTCTTCTTGCCCATCGCGCGGCGCAGCAGGTCGGCCTGGCCGAGCGAGTAGCCGGCCAGGATCTGCGCGGCCTTCTGCACCTGCTCCTGGTAGACGATCAGGCCGTAGGTGGGCTCCAGGATCTCCTTGAGCGGCTCGGCCAGTTCGGGGTGGATCGGGGTGATCTCCTGCTGGCCGTTCTTGCGCAGCGCGTAGTTGGTGTGCGAGTTGACGCCCATCGGGCCGGGCCGGTAGAGCGCCAGGACGGCGGAGATGTCCTCGAAGTTGTCGGGCTTCATCAGGCGCAGCAGCGAGCGCATCGGGCCGCCGTCGAGCTGGAAGACGCCCAGCGTGTCACCGCGGGCCAGCAGTTCGTAGGCGGGCTTGTCGTCCAGCGGGAGCTGGAGCAGCTCGATCTTGACGCCCTTGTTCTTCTCGATCGCCTTGACCGCGTCGTCCATGATCGTCAGGTTGCGCAGGCCGAGGAAGTCCATCTTGAGGAGCCCGAGGCCCTCGCAGGTGGGGTAGTCGAACTGGGTGATGGTGACGCCGTCGGTGTGCCGGGTCCAGACCGGGATGTGGTCGGTCAGCGGCTCGGCGGACATGATCACGCCGGCCGCGTGCACGCCGGGCTGCCGGATCAGGCCCTCGATGCCGCGCGCGGTGTCGATCACCTTGCGGACGTCGGGGTCGTTCTCGTACAGGGCGCGGATCTCGCCCGCCTCGCCGTAGCGCGGGTGCGAGGAGTCGGTGATGCCGGACAGCGGGATGCCCTTGCCCATCACGTCCGGCGGCATCGCCTTGGTGATCCGGTCGCCCATCGCGTACGGGTAGCCCAGGACCCGGGAGGAGTCCTTGATGGCGGCCTTCGCCTTGATGGTGCCGTACGTGACGATCATGGCGACCTTGTCGGAGCCCCACTTCTCGGTCACGTAGCGGATCACGTCGCCGCGCCGGCGCTCGTCGAAGTCGATGTCGACGTCGGGCATCGAGACGCGCTCGGGGTTGAGGAAGCGCTCGAAGATCAGGCCGTGCGGGATCGGGTCGAGGTCGGTGATGCCCATCGCGTAGGCGACCAGCGAGCCGGCCGCCGAGCCGCGGCCCGGGCCGACCGCGATGCCCTGGCTCTTGGCCCACATGATGAAGTCGGCGACCACCAGGAAGTACGCCGGGAACCCCATCTGGACGATGGTGTCCATCTCGTACTCGGCGAGCCGGCGGTGCTCCTCGTCGTAGCCGCCCGGGAAGCGCCAGTCCATGCCCTCCCAGACCTTGGACCGGAAGAAGTCCGCCTCGGACGCGAAGCCCTCCGGGATCGGGAAGCGCGGCATCAGGTTCTTGAACTCGAACATGCCGGCGGTGTCGACCCGCTGGGCGACCAGCAGCTGGCTGTTGCGGCAGCCCTCCTGCCAGATGTCCGAGCCGTCCAGGCCGTACATCTCGGCGGCCGACTTGACGTAGTAGCCGGTGCCGTCGAACCGGAAGCGGTCCGGGTCGGAGAGGTTCTTGCCGGTCTGCACGCAGAGCAGCAGGTCGTGGGCGCCCGCGTCGCCCTCGGTGGTGTAGTGCGAGTCGTTGGTGACCACCGGCGGGATGCCCAGCTTCCGGCTGATCTCGACCAGTCCGTCGCGGACCCGCTTCTCGATCTCCAGGCCGTGGTCCATCAGCTCCAGGAAGTAGTTCTCCTTGCCGAAGATCTCCTGGTACTCGGCCGCCGACCGGACCGCCTCGTCGAACTGCCCCAGCCGCAGCCGGGTCTGCACCTCGCCGGACGGGCAGCCGGTGGTGGCCATCAGGCCCGCCGCGTGCTCGGCGATGATCTCCTTGTCCATCCGGGGCCACTTCACCAGCCAGCCCTCCGCGTAGGAGCGCGAGGTCAGCTTGAAGAGGTTGTGCAGGCCCTCCTTGTCCCGGGCCCAGATCGTCTTGTGGGTGTAGGCGCCGGACGCCGAGACGTCGTCCTTCTTCTGGTGCGGCTGCCCCCACAGGATCCGCTTGGTGTTCGTCCGCGACTCCGGGGCCACGTACGCCTCGATGCCGATCACCGGGGTGATGCCGGCCGCGACGGCCTGCTTGTGGAACTCGGCCGCGCCGTACATGTTGCCGTGGTCGGTCATCGCCACGTGGCTCTGCCCGAGCCGCTCGACCTCCTTGAACAACTGCTTCAGCCGGGCTGCGCCGTCCAGCATCGAGTACTCGGTGTGGACGTGCAGGTGCGCGTACGGCTGGTCGCTCAAGGCGGGGCCTCCGGGGTCCTGGGAGAGGGCTGAAACACGTGCGGCCCGAGCCACCACCAGGGCTCGGACCACGGCTTCCGGGATCGCGCCCCCGAGTCTAATCCTCCCCACCCGCCCCACCGCTCCCCCGCGCGGCAACCCGGCTGTCCTGACGGACTGTTAGCTTGGGCCTCCCCCGCCCGGACCCCAGGAGGCCCCGCGATGCCCGCCGCCCGCACGCTCTCCGACCGCGAGCTGACCGCCTCCTACTTCGCCCGCCAGCTGCTGCACCGCACCGAGCGGCCGTCCGCCGCCGGGGCGGTGGCCCGGCTGGCCGCGCTGCAGGCCCAGTACTCCCCCTCGCCGCACCTGGCGCTGTGGACCCGGCTGCCCGGCTTCGAGCACCGGGAGCTGGAGGCCGCGCTGCTGGACGGCACGGTGGTCAAGTCGACGCTGATGCGCGGCACCCTGCACCTGGTGCCCGGGGCCGACTACGGGCACCTGGCGGCGGCCTGGCGCGGCCGCTGGCTGACCGAACTGCGCGGCCGGCACCGGGACGCCGACCTGGACGAGGCCGCCCTGGAAGCCTCGCTGCGGGCCTTCGCCGCCGTCCCGCGCAGCGCGGACGAGCTGCGCGAGCACACCGCCGAAGCCTCCGGCGGCCGGGTCCGCACCGCGGACCTGCTGCACTACCCGCGGGCGCTGCTCCCGCTGGTGCACGTCGCCCCGTCCGGGCACTGGCGGGCGCACGGCAAGCCGCGGATGGTGCTGTGGGCGGGCGAGCTGCCGCCCGAGCCGGCCGCCACCGCGCGGCTGGCGCGCCGCTACCTGGCGGGCTACGGCCCGGCCTCGCGCGCCGACCTCGCGCACTTCACCGGCCTGCGGCTGCGCCGGCTCGACCCGGCGCTGGCCGAGCTGGACGGGGCGGGCGAGCTGGTCCGCTACCGGGCCGAGGACGGCCGCGAGCTGCTCGACCTGTTCGGCGCCCCGCCGCCGTCCGACCCGGGCGGCGAGCTGCCGGTGCGCTTCCTGCCGAAGTGGGACGCCGCGCTGCTCTCGCACGCCGACCGCACCCGGATGCTGCCCGCCGAGATCCACCAGCGGGTCTACCGGGCGGTCAACGGCACCCTGCTGGCCTCCTACCTGGTGGACGGGCTGGTGGCGGGCGTCTGGGAGCACGCCCGCTCGGGCGGCGCGGCCGTGCTCACCCTGACCCCGCTGCTGCCGCACGGCCGCCGCCCGGAACTGGAGCGGGAGGGCGAACGGCTGCTGGCCTTCCTGGAGCCGGACGCGGAGCGCCGCCGGGTGGTGTTCGCGTCCTGAGGCGCGGCGCTCGGCCCCGCCCGGCCGGCTCAGCCCTGCCCGGCCGACTCGGCCCCGCCCGGCCGGCTCAGCCCTGCTCGTCCAGCTCCGCCAGGAAGGCCAGCGCGGCCGCCCAGGTCCGCTCGGCGGCCTCGGCGTCGTGGTCGGGCAGGTCGGCGTCGGTGTACAGGTGACCGGCGCCCCGGTAGCGGTGCACCTCGACGTCGGCGCCGGCCCGGGTCATCCACAGGTACCAGGTGTTCAGCCAGTCGTCGGACTCGAACGGGTCGGGTTCGGCGACGTGCAGTTGCACCGGGATCTCGGTGGCGGCGTTCTCGCGCAGGTCCGAAGTGCCGTGGAAGAGCACCAGGCCGCGGGCCTGCTCGTCGGCGAGCGCCAGGTTCTGCGCCAGCGACCCGCCGAGCGAGAACCCGGCGTACACCAGCCCGCCCTCGACCGGCAGCAGCGGGGCGACGGCGCCGACGGCCCGGCGCAGCAGTTCGTCGTTGCCGACCTCGTCGCGGTACGCCATGCCCTCCTCCAGCTCCTCGAAGGTCTTCCCCTCGTACAGGTCGGGGGTGTGCACGGTGTGCCCGGCGGCGCGCAGCCGGTCGGCGGCCGCGGTGACGGCGGGGCGCAGGCCGTACGCGGAGTGGAACAGGACGATCTCGGCCACGGGTCGGGCTCCTCGGTGCTGCGGGTGCGGTCCCCCCATGATCGCCCATCGGGGGACGCGCGGCGGCCCGGCCCACCGGTGCGGTGGGCCGGGCCGTTCGGCGCGGGACGGGCTCAGAAGGTCGCGCTGACGGTGGCACCCGCGAAGTCCTGGGCGGCGTGGAGGCTGACGTAGTTCCAGCCCGCGGGCGGGTTGGCGACGGTCAGGGTCTCGGTGTTGCCACTGTTGGTGGACTTGGCGGTGTTGGCGCCGGTGGTGGCCCAGGTGGCGCCGTTGTAGTACAGGTCGGCGTTGCCGGTGCCGCCGGAGGTGTTGATCTTCAAGCTGGCGGTCCCGGCCGGGACCCACAGGTAGAAGCTGGCGTAGTTGCCCGCGGTGGCGGTGACGTTGCTGCGGACGCAGCCATTGTCCAGCTGGCGGGTGTCGGCCGCCGTGCACTCGGTGCCGCCGTTGCCGGGCGGGGTGGAGGTGCCGTCGGAGGCGCTGATGGTGACGCCCGCGAAGGGCTGGTTGCCCGCGGCGTGGAGGCTGACGTAGTTCCAGCCCGCGGGCGGGTTGGCGACGGTCAGGGTCTCGGTGTTGCCGCTGTTGGTGGACCTGGCGGTGTTGGCGCCGGTGGTGGCCCAGGTGGCGCCGTTGTAGTACAGGTCGGCGTTGCCGGTGCCGCCGCTGGAGCTGACGGTCAGCTTGGCGGTCCCGGCCGGGACCCACACGTAGAAGTAGGCGTAGTCGCCGGCGGCCGCGGCGGCGTCCTGGCGGCTGCAGCCGAGGTCGATCTGCTGCGGGCTGGTGGCGCCGCAGTCGCCGCCCGGGTCGGTGGGCGTGGTGGTGCCGCCGCCGCAGGAGCCGGTGCCGCAGGCGGTCAGCCAGGTGTTGAAGCCGGCGTCGTAGCGGGTGCCGATGGTGGTCTTCAGCAGGGTGCGGGCGGCGTTCCAGTCACCGGCGCGGTACTCGGCGAGCACCGCGTCCAGGTCCGAGCGGTGCTGCTCCAGCATGTAGCGGACGGCCAGGTAGCCCCAGTTGTAGATCCGGGTCTGGTCGGCGTTGTCGTAGGTGGTGTCGAACAGGGTGGACAGCGCGTAGGTGTGCAGGCCGGCCTGGGTCATCGCGTCGGTGTAGTCGACCTTGCGGTACGAGTAGGAGACGTACTCGGCGAAGCCCTCGACCCACCAGACGGTCGGGGTGGTCATGCCGGCGTCGAAGTCGCCGGCCATGTCGAACCGGCCGTCGAGGTAGTGGGTGTACTCGTGGTTGAGGTTCCAGATCTGGAAGTCCGGGCGGACCCACTCGGCCTCGTAGGCGATGAACCGGGGCTGGTTGCCCGCTGCGGCCGGGTCGCCCTCCAGGTACATGCCGCCGTTGTCGGTGGAGATGCCGAAGATGGTGCCGGCGTAGGTCTGGTAGTCGCTGCTGGAGTGGAAGACCACCACCTCGATGGTGGAGTTGTTGTCGTTCGCGACCGCGCCGCCGTCCTTGACCACGCCGTGGAAGTAGGCGTCCTGGCCCTTGAGGCTGGTGCAGGCGGTGGTCAGCTGGTCGGCGGTCAGCGCCTGGGCGATGATCCTGATGCTGCCGCTGCAGGTGTAGTTGACGGTCAGCACCGCGGTCCTGAGCCGGTTCGCCAGGTCGCAGGTTCCGTAGTACGAGCAGTTGGCCTTGTCGTAGCTGTCGGTCATCTCGGCCAGGCCGACCCACAGCGCGGCGGTGCGCCCGGTGATCGAGCTCTGGTCAAGCAGGCCCTTCACCAGCGGCCGGACCTTCGCCTGCAGCGCCGGGTACTGGAGGAAGCGGCCCAGCTCGCGGCCCGCGTTGGAGACCAGGTAGCCGTTGTCGCCGCCGAGCAGCGCGCTGTTGCGGGAGGCGAAGGACTGCAGGGTGTCCAGCACGCTCGGGTCGGCCTGCACCGCGGACGGGAAGTCGCTGTTCTGGTGGCCGCGCCACAGCACCGTGTAGGTGTTGTTGACCGCGTTGAGCATGTACCAGGACGAGTCGTAGCCGCTGTTGTAGCCGTTCAGCAGGCGCTTGACGACGTTCAGGTAGCGGGCGTTCTCGGCGGCGCTGTCGATCAGGGTGACCGCCTCGGACAGCGTGGCGCCGTTCGCGTCGTTCACGTCCTGCGAGTGCGCGCTGCCGAAGAACGCGTCCAGGCCGCCCTCGATCGCGCTCTTCAGGCTGCTGCCGTACGCGCCGACGACGTCCGGGTTGTACCACTGCACGTAGTAGCCGGCCCGCAGGTACAGCACGATCTGGGTGGCCGAAGTGGAGTCGTCGCCCGGGTAGTCGGCGGACACCTCACGCAGCGCGTTGGCCACGCTGACCATCTGCGACTCGCCGAACGCCGCCTTCGCGTCGTTGCCCTTGAGGGCGAACAGCGAGTTGACGCAGTCCACCGAGGCGGACTTGATCTGCGCCACCAGGGCGCTGCCGGTACGGCTGGTGAAGTCCGAGGTGTTGCAGGTCGCCGCGGCCGCCAGGGCCCCGGCCCGGACACTGCCGGGTGCGCCGACGGCCGTCAGCGGCGGCCGCTTGCTGGCGTCTGCCCGCAGGTCGCGGTCGGAGTCCTTGCGGCGCTCGGCCGCCTCGGTGTTGCGCGGCGCCGACTTCGACGCCTTCGCCGGTTCGGACTTGGCCGGCTTCTGTTCGGTCCGGGTGGCGGCCCCGGCGCCGGGCGCCAGCGCGCCCAGGAAGCCGAGGGTCAGGCAGAGGGACAACAGCAGGCTCAGCGTCCGTCCTGCGGACGCGCATGCTTTCCGGAAGGTTCGCACGTGGGGGCCTCCGGGCCAAGGTGACGCCGCGGTTGGGGGGCCGCGGCGGAGGGTCGGAGGCCGTCGGGGTGCCCCCGACGGCCAGGTGACATGTACAATTGCACATGTCACCTGGCATCGGAAGCCCTCGCGTCGAAGTCAACTGCCCCGGATAACCCCCGGCCCGGACAGCCGCCCGGCCAGCTCCGGCAGGTCCGCGACGAACCAGAGCTGCAGGCCCCGGTTGCCCTCCCGGACGAAGTCGCGCAGCGCGTCCGACGCCGCCACCCGCTCCGCGATGTCCCCCACCACCGCCAGTCCCATCCGGTACTGCGCGAACTTCTGCACCACCGCCCCCGCGACACCGCTGCGCAGCCGGAAGAACTCCGGATCCAACCGCTCCACCGGCAGCGCCACCCAGGACGCCCCCCGGTAGGACGCGTCCCCCAGCAGGTCCAGCGCCTGCCGCTCCCCCGCCACCACCTCCCCCTCGACCGGCGCCACCAGCACCGGCACCCCGCCCAGCTCCCGGATCTCCGTCACCGCATGCCTCCCGCCAACTCGTCGATCAACGCCAGCACTTCGGACACCCGCCGGGGCGGCCCCAGCACCACGAACCGCAACGCGCTCCGCTCCTCCTCCCGCACCGCCTGCACCCACAACGGCCGCGATCCCCCCGACCACGCCGACGCCGCCGCCAACACCCCCGTCACCAACCGGTCCGCGTCCCGCACCCCCACCCCGTCCACCTGCACCACCGCCGAGACCTCCACCCGGGACGGCCCCACCGGCACCCCGCCCCCCGTGAACGCCTCCACCTCCGCCCGGGCGATCCGGTACTGCTTCCCGATCCGCACCGCCTTGAGCTTCCCGTCCCGCACGTACCCCCGCACGGTCTTCACGTGCAGCCCGAGCAGCTCCGCCACGTCCTCGACGGAGTAGAAATCGTTCATTCCTTATCCTTCCCTATCCCTCCCCAAAGTACAGCCAAATAGAGAACAACCCACCCTGCCACGCCGCCCCGCGCCTCACCTTCCCCGCTCCCCCTCCTCCGCTCTCCCCCCATCCGCCCTCCCCTCCCCCACCCCTCCCTCCTCTCCCCCTCCTTCCCCTTCCTTCTCTTCGCCCCCGCTCCCCCTCCTCCGCCCTTTCTTCTCCCTGCCCCTCCCCCGCTCTCCCTCCTCGCCCCGTCAGGGGCGCGGGGAACTGCGCGCCCGGCCACCCACCCAGCCGCACCCTCCCCACCCCGAATCGACCGCCCCCGAAAAACCCTTTGCGCCGCGTTCACCCCCACGCCTAAGGTGGCAACCGTCCCGCCGCGCCGCCGTGCGCCCGCGGGCCCGACGAGAGGAGGTGCAGACCGATGGTTGCCGCCGTGACGCGGTGCGCCTTCGTGTGCGCGCCATACGCCTCCCCCCGTCTTCGCCCCACCGGCTGACAGCGCGTCACTCCGCGCCCCGGTGGGCCACTCCCCAGGAGCCACCGCAGTGCGCGAGCGCTTTGCCGACAACGATTCCTTCTCCCGCATCCGCCCCAAGGGTGCTTCCCGTCGCGGCCGCCGGGCCGACCGCTTCGACGACTCCCAGCCCGAGTACGACTACTTCGGCGACACCACCCTCGGCACCGACGCCGACACCGACGCCGAAGAGCAGCAGTACCCCGCCCCCGTGACCGACGGCCCCGCCACCGGCGACCGCTGGTCGACGTGGGACCAGTCCACCCCGACCGAGAAGGGCCCCGAGCCGCGCCCCGACTGGGTCGTCACCGAACTCGCAGCGGTCGACACCGAGTTGGGCATCGTGAAGACCGGCAAGGAGGCGGACGTCTTCCTGCTGGAGCGCTCCGTCCCCGGCACCGCCCGCCGCACCCTGATGGCCGCCAAGCGGTACCGGGACGCCCAGCACCGGATGTTCCACCGGGACTCCGGCTACCTGGAGGGCCGCCAGCACAAGGAGTCCCGGGTCACCCGGGCGATGGCCAAGCGCACCGCCTTCGGCAAGGAGGCGATCGCCGGCCAGTGGGCGGCGGCCGAGTTCGGCGCGCTGTGCCGGCTCTGGTCGGCGGGCGTCGCCGTGCCGTACCCGGTCCAGATCACCGGCACCGAGATCCTGATGGAGTTCGTCGGCGACGAGAACGGCGCGGCCGCGCCCCGGCTGGCCCAACTCCGCGCCGAGGAGGCCGACATCGACGACCTGTGGGCGCAGCTGGGCCGCAGCCTCGCCCTGCTGGCCTACGACGGCTACGCGCACGGAGACCTCTCGGCCTACAACATCCTGGTGCACCGCGGCCGCCTGGTGATCATCGACGTGCCGCAGATCGTCGACGTGGTGGCCAACCCGCGCGGCCTCTCCTTCCTGGAGCGCGACGTGCGCAACGTCGGCGCCTGGTTCGTCTCCCGCGGCCTCCCGCCCACCAGCGTCGAGGCCCTGGTCGACTCCCTGGCCACCGACGCCCGCCTGCGCCGCTGACCGGAACCGACCCGCCCCTGACTCTGCCTCATCTCCGTTCCTCCACAAGCCAGTTGCACCAAGCAACGGGTGTAGAGTCTCGGCGGTCGGGCAGGGCGGGGGACGGCACCGGCTTCCCCCTGCGCGTTCGAACGGCCAGAATCACTGCGGAGAAGTCGTACGACATGCTCGGGGGATACGGGACATGTGGGGTCGGGGGACGGTCCTCGGGGGCCGGTACGCGCTCTCCGAGCGGCTCGGCAGCGGCGCGATGGGCGAGGTCTGGCGGGCCGAGGACCAGGTGCTGGGCCGCCAGGTCGCGGTGAAGATCGTCCTTCCGGCGCTGATGGAGGACGAGGTCTTCGCCGCCCGGTTCCGCCGCGAGGCAACGGTGCTGGCGGCGATGAACCACCGCGGTGTGGTGCACATCCACGACTACGGCGAGGACCGCACCGATCCGGACGCCGGGACCGCGTACATCGTGATGGAGCTGCTCTCCGGCAAGCCCCTCGACCGGGCCCGCGGCCGCGACCCCCTGCCGCCCGACCGCGCGCTGGACGTCGCCGCCCAGGTGCTGGACGCGCTGCACGCCGCGCACCGGCAGGGCATCGTGCACCGGGACATCAAGCCGTCCAACCTGATGATCGACGCGGACGGGCGGGTCACCGTCACCGACTTCGGCATCGCCCGCTCGCTGGCCGACAGCCGGATCACCACCTCCCACGCGGTGATCGGCACCGCCCTGTACATGGCCCCCGAACGCGCCGAGGGCAAGGACGCCTCGGCCGCCTCCGACCTCTACTCGGTCGGCGTGGTGCTGTACGAACTGCTGGCCGGCGCGGTGCCGTTCACCGGCGGGACGCCGCTCGAAGTGGTGCTCAAGCACGTCCGCGAGCCGGTCCCCGACCTGCCGGAGGGCGTGCCCGGCCCGGTGCGGGCGGTGGTCGCCAGGGCGCTCGCCAAGGAGCCCGCGGAGCGCTACCCGGACGCGGCGGCGATGGCCGTCGCCGCCCGGCAGGCGATGTCCACCCCGGCCGGGCTCGGCACGGTGCTCAGCGGGCCCGAAGCCGTCGAGGAGCCCCCGGCCGTCCCCGCCCCCGCGCCCGCGCCCGAACCCGCCGCAGCCCCGGCCGCGGCCGCGAAGAAGCGTTCCGGGCGCCGCCGCCTGGCCACCCTGATCCTGCCCGTGGTGCTGGTCACCGGCGGCGGGGTGACCGCCCAGCAGTTCGATCTGCTGCCCTGGCAGGAGCGGGAGTCCCACCGCACGGCCGACGGCACCCGGTCCCCCGGCGGTTCCGCCCCGGCCGCCGGCCCGTCCGCCTCCCCCGCCGGCACCGCGCAGCCCGCTCCCGCCCCGTCGCCGTCCCCCTCCCCCGGCACCGACCCGTCCGGCGATCCCGCCCCGCCGAACACCGACCCCCAGCAGGGCTCCGGCACCTCCACCGGCTCCTCCGGCAACGGCAGCGGAACGGGCAGCGGCTCCTCGACCGCCTCGGGCGGCGGCTCGGGCGGCGGCTCCGGCAGCGGCTCCGGCGGTTCGGGCAGCGGCTCCGGCAGCGGTGCGAACGGCGGCAGCACCCCCAAGCCGCCCCAGCAGACCACCACCGCCCCCACCACCCCCGCCACCCCGTCCGGCCCGGCCCCGGGCTGCGGCGGCGCCGGCTGGGGGAAGCTGGTCAACACCGGCAGCGGCCGCGCCCTCGGCCTCGGCTCCGACGCCGTCAGCGCGGGCGTCCCCGTGGTCTCCGGCGGCCACACCTCCTACGGCTGGGTCAGGTCCGTCACCAACGGCGCGACCACCTTCACCGCCTGCAAGGCCGACAGCGGCATCAGCCTGGGCGCCCGCTACGCGACCAGCCCCGGCATCGCCGAACTCGCGGGCAGCGGTTCCTTCGGCGACATGATCAGCTGGTACCCGGCCGACGCCGGTTCCGGCAACTTCCAGCTCAAGTTCGGCTACGGCCCGCAGGGCTGCCTGACCGACAACGGCAGCGGCAGCACCCTCACCGTCAACACCTGCAACCCGGGCGACAAGTCCCAGCTCTTCCGCTTCTCCTGACGCCCCGCCCCGACGCCCCCGCCCTGATGCCCCGCCCCCGAGGGCCCCTACGGTCCCGCACGGTCGATTCCCTTCCCGAATCCTCCTCCCGCGTAGGGGCGTTGTCCCCCTTCCGGGGCAGAATGCGGGCATGGCCGAACAGTACTTCTCCGCCTTCGCGGTGGACGCCGCCGCCCTGTTGCGCCTGCCCGGCTCGGGCGACCGCGCCCTCCCCGGCGTGCCGCCCTCCGCCGCGCTCGCCGAGCTGCTCTCCGGCCGGCTGCGCCCCGACCAGGACTCCCGCTACACCGCCCTGCTCCCGGCCCTGGCCGGGGCCTTCGGCACCCCGCTGGGCGCGGTCTCCGTCCCCGGCCGGCACTGGGACGAGCTGACGGAGGTCTTCACCGCCCTCGAACTCCCGGCCCTCACCGCGCTGTGGTCGCGCCCCTGGCCGTTCCCGGCCGGTGCCACCGACGACTGGCCGTGGCCGTACCCGACCCTCGCCGCCCGCGCCGACACCGGCGACCTGCTGGTCGAGCTGGCCGCGCTGGCCTCCGAGTCGGTGCACGAGCAGGGCGTCGAGGCGCTGGACGAGGACGACCTGGAGGAGGCGTCCTGGTTCCTCACCGAGCACCTGCCGGTCTGGACGTCCCGGGCGCACGCCCTGGACCTCGACCTGCTGCTGGTCCGCGACGGCGCCCGCTGAGCCCCGGCCCGGACCGGCCCCTCAGGACACCACGTCCTTCGCCGCGAACCCGCGGAACGCCAGCGCCAGCAGCACCACCGCGTACGACAGCGACAGCACCACGCCCTGCACCATGCCGCCCCACTCCAGCCGTGGTTGGAGCGCGTCCGCCCAGGCGTACTGCCAGTGCGCGGGCAGCCACTCGCGCAGCGAGCCGAGCGCGGTGACGGCGTCCAGCACGCCCGTGATGATGGAGGCGAAGACCGCGCCGCCGACCGCGCCGAGCGGGGCGTCGGTGGCCGTGGAGAGCCAGAACGCCAGCGCGCCGATCACGATCTCGGCGAGGAACACGTACAGCACGGCGATCCCCAGCCGGGGCAGCGCCTCGGCGGCGGTCAGGCTCGCCCCGGTGGGCAGCTTCAGGTCGCCCCAGCCGTACGCGGCGGTGCCGACCACCAGTCCGACCGCGGGCAGCAGCACCACCGCGGCGGCCGAGAAGGCCATCGCCACGGTGAACTTGCGCACCAGCAGCCGGGCCCGGGGCACCGGCGCGGCCAGCAGGTAGCGCAGCGAGGACCAGCTCGCCTCGGAGGCCACCGTGTCGCCGGAGAACAGCGCGACCGGGATGACCAGCAGGAAGCCGGTGCCGACGAACAGCATCGTGGTGGCGAAGTTGACCCCGGAGGAGGTCGCCAGCTCGATGAACGTGGTGCGGTTCTCCCGCCCGGGCGTGCCGCCCAGCTGGAACGCGGCCAGCAGGACGAACGGCAGCGCGGCCAGCACCCCGCCGACCACCAGGGTGCGGCGGCGGCGCAGCTGGCGCATCGCCTCGACCCGCAGCGGCAGCGTCCGGCCGGGCCGGTAGCCGGGTGCGGCGCTCTCGCCCGCCGGGCCGATCACGGTCCCGCTCGTCCCGCTCGTGCCGCTCATGCCGCTCCTCGGATCAGGGACAGGAAGGCGTCCTCCAGTCGGCGCTGCGGGCCGATGCCGGTCACCGGCACGCCCAGGCGCACCAGTTCGGCGGTCAGCCGGCTCGCGGGCAGGCCGTCCAGGCGCACCAGCAGTCCGGCGTCCACCGCCTCGGCGGAGGCGATGCCGGCCAGTCCGGCCAGTTTCCCGGCGACCGCGTCGGCGCCCTCGAAGCCGTCCTCGACGGAGACCAGCAGCTGTTCGCCCGCGCCGGTGATCTCCGTGGTGGGCCCGGCGACCACCAGCTGTCCGCGTTCCATCACCACCAGGTGGGTGCAGGACTGCTCGACCTCGGCGAGCAGGTGGCTGGAGACGATGACGGTGCGCCCGGCGGCGGCGTACCGGACCATCACCTCCCGCATCTCGCGGATCTGCGGCGGGTCGAGCCCGTTGGTGGGTTCGTCCAGGATCAGCAGGTCGGGCAGGCCGAGCATGGCCTGGGCGATGGCCAGGCGCTGCCGCATGCCCTGCGAGTAGGTGCGCACGGCGCGTTCGAGGGCCTCGCCGAGGCCGGCGATCTCCAGCGCCTCGGCGAAGCGGGCGTCCTCGACGAGGCGCCCGGTGGCGGCCCAGTACGACTCCAGGTTGGCCCGGCCGGACAGGTGCGGCAGGAAGCCCGCGCCCTCGACGAACGCGCCGACCCGGGAGAGCACCGGCGCGCCCGGCCGGATCGCCTGGCCGAAGACCCGGATCCCGCCCGCGTCGGGGCGGATCAGGCCCATCAGCATCCGCAGCGTGGTGGTCTTGCCGGCGCCGTTGGGGCCGAGCAGCCCGAGCACCTGCCCGCGCTCGACCCGGAACGACAGCTCGCGCACCGCGTACCGGTCGGTCGAGCCCTTGTACTTCTTCGACAGTCCGGTGATCACCAGCGGCACGTCCGCGAGCTCCGGGTCCGGCGCGGGGGCGGCGTCCCGCCGCCGGGCGAACACCAGCAGCGCGGCGGCGGCCAGCGCGACCAGCGGCAGCACCCAGGTCCGGTCCGGCACCGGCGCGGACTCGGTGCGCAGTCCGGGCACCGTGGGCACGGTCAGCGGCCCGTCGGCGGCGACGGTGTACGTGGCGGGCTGCGCGGGCGAGGCGTACGCCAGGTCGGTGCTGGCGAGCACCAGGCGCAGCCGGTGCCCGGCCGGGAACTGGTGCTCCACGGCGGGCAGCGCGATCCGCACCGTCCGGCCGCCGGGCGCGTCCGCGCCGGTCACCCGCAGCGGCGCGACGAGCTGCTGCGGCAGGGTCTGCTTGCCGTCGGGGGCGACGTCGTACAGCTTGGCGAACAGCACGGCCTCGGGGGTGTCCGCGGCGACCCGCACCGACACGGCAGGGGCGCCGGTCAGGTCCAGGGAGCCGGTGAGCGGCGCCGAGTCGAAGGAGGCGTACTGGCCGGGGAAGTCGATGGACAGGCCGGCGCCGAGCGTGGACAGCTGGGAGAGCGCGCCGATGCCGGGCAGCGTCGAGATGTTCGGCGGCGACCCGCCGGGCGGGTTGGCGATCCGCTGCTCGCGGCCGGTCAGTGCGACCTCGCGCCGCGCCGTGCCGTCCAGGCCGGGGTAGGCGTCGGCGTCCGCGCCGCGCAGCACCGCCTGGAAGCCGGTGGAGTCGACGCCGCCGGTGCGGGTGACCCGGAACGCGGGGCCGGTGCCGGTGCCGTCGCCCTTGAGGTAGTGGTCGAACCAGGCGGTGATCCGGGCGTCCGCGCGGGTGCTGCTCTCCTGGCCGCCGTCGTGGCCGGCGCCGAACCAGTCGACCGCGACGGGCGCGCCGTTCGCGGCGACGGCCGCGGCGATCCGGTCGCCCTGGTCGAGCGGGAACAGCGAGTCCTGCTGGCCCTGGACGACGAGCGTCGGCACCTTGATCCGGTCCGCGACCGCGGCGGGGCTGGAGTGCTCCAGCAGTTTCACCGCGTCCGCGTCCGGCCGCCCGGCCGCCGCGACCCGGTCGTACATCTCGCACAGCTCCGCCCGGAACCGCCCGCAGCCCACCGGGCCGTCCCCGGAGCCCGCGCCCGCGCCCGTGGAGGAGCCGGCGGCCAGCCCCGCGGACAGGCCGGAGGAGGAGCCGGTGGTGAAGAAGATCCCGGCCCACAGCTTCTTGAACACCCCGTCGGCGGCCGAACTCCCCCGCACGGCCTGCGGGAACAGCGCGTCCGCCAGGTCGAACCAGGTGATCTGCGGGGCGATCGCGTCGATCCGGCCGTCGTACCCGGCGGCCAGCAGCGACACCGCCCCGCCGTACGAGGCGCCGGTGACGCCGACCTTCGGGTCGCCGGGGGCGTCGAGCTGCACCTCGGGGCGCTGCGCCAGCCAGTCCAGCAGCCGGGAGACGTCCGCGACCTCGCGCTCGGGCTGGTTCAGGCCGATCTGCCCGGTGGACTTCCCGAAGCCGCGCGCCGACCAGGTCAGCACCGCGTACCCCTGCCGGGCCAACTCCTCGGCGCGCGGGCGCAGTTCGTCCTTCGACCCGCCGAAGCCGTGGGCCAGCAGCACCGCCGGGCGGCGCCCGGAGCCGCCCGCGGTGAAGAACGAGGTGTCGATCCGAACGCTGTCGGCGCTGCCCGCGACCTCGGGCATCTCCAGGAAGCGGTCCTCGCGGTGCACCTCCTCCGGCTGCCCGGCCAGCGCGACCGATCCGCCGCCGACCAGCAGCGCGGCCGCCACCGCGCCGGCCAGCACCGCCCTGCGCCTGGTCCACCACCCGCGCCACGCCCCACCGAAGCCCATGGCAGGTGATCCTAACCGGGCGGCCGGTAAGGAAGCCGTCAGGCCGCCCCGGACCGCACCCGCGCAACGCCCCGCCCCCCCGCCCGGGTTCCCGAACCGGCGCAATCCCCCACGGTAGGGTGCGAATCCCCCATCACCGGACGCCACCGAGGTGACCCGTGTTCTGGCCGCTCGCCAGCCTGCTCACCGCCGTCTTCGCCACCCTGTTCGCCGGCTGGCTGGTCGACCAGGTCCTCCAGCGCCTCGCCGACCGCCGCCCCGACGCCCCGGTCTGGGCGCAGCTGCGCCGCTGCCGCGTCCCGCTCCAACTGGTGCTGCTGTCCGCGCTGCTGCTGGCCGCCCAGCCGGTGCGCCGGATCTTCCACAGCGACGACGACGCGGTCCGGCACGGCGTGCTGCTGGTGCTGATCGGCTCGCTCGGCTGGCTGACCGTCCGGGTGCTGGCCGCCGTCATCGAGGCCGCCTTCAGCCGCTACGAGACGGTCACCGAGGACGCCTCCCGGGTGCAGCGGGTGCGCACCCAGCTCGGCCTGGTCCGCCGGGTCGGCTCCGCCGTGGTCTGGGTGGTCACCGGCGGCGCGCTGCTGCTGACCTTCGACGCGATGCGCACCGTCGGCGCCAGCCTGCTCGCCTCCGCGGGCATCATCGGCATCGTCGCGGGCATCGCCGCCCAGTCCGCCCTGGGCAACTTCTTCGCCGGGCTGCAGATCGCCTTCAGCGACACCGTGCGGATCGGCGACACCGTCGTGCTGGACGGCCGGCAGGGCACCGTCGAGGAGATCACCCTCTCCTACCTGGTGCTGCGCCTGTGGGACGAGCGCCGGCTGGTCGTCCCGGTCTCCTACTTCGTCTCCAAGCCGTACGAGAACTGGACCCGCCGCGACCCCGGCCTGCTCGGCTGGCTGCTGCTGCACCTCGACCACCGCACCCCGGTCGACGCGCTCCGCGCCGAGCTGGGGCGCTACCTCGCCGGCAGCGGCCTGTGGGACGGCCGGGACTGGTCCCTCACCGTCTCCGACACCACCCCGTCCACCGTGGTGGTCCGCGCCGCGATGACCGCCCGCGACCCGGACGCCACCGCCGCCCTCAAACTCGCCGCCCGCGAGCACCTGTTGGCGTACCTGCGCGACCACCACCCGGAGTCCCTGCCGCGCGTGCGCACCGACTGAGCGCGCGGCAGGGCCGTCCTGCCGCTACAGCACCCGCGTCATCGTCCGGTGCGGGATCCCGGCGTCGTCGTACACCGGCCCCTCGGCCGCGTACCCGAGCCGCTCGTAGAAGCCGAGCGCCTGCACCTGCGCGTGCAGCTCCACCTCGCGGGCACCCCGCTCGCGGCCCAACTCCTCGACGGCGCGCACCAGTCGCGCGCCGAGACCGGTCCCGCGGGCGGCGGCGACCACGGCGAGCCGGCCGAGCAGCACCCGGCCCTCGGTACCGCCGGTCATCGCCAGCGCCTCGGCGCCGGAGATCAGCCGGGCGGTGCCCAGCGCCGCCCCGTCCGGCCCGACGGCCAGCAGGTGCGCGGAGGTCTCGTCGTACTCGTCGTACTCCAGCTCCGGCGGCACGTGCTGCTCGACCACGAACACCTCGTGCCGGACGCCGCGCGCCAGCGCCATGTCCGCGTCCCCTTCGACCACCCGGATCGAAGCCCCCATCTCAGCTCTCCTTCGCGATGACGTCCAGTGCGTGCTGCAGGTCCTCGGGGTAGGCGGAGGTGAACTCCACCCAGCGCCCGTCCTCCGGGTGCTCGAAGCCGAGCGAGACGGCGTGCAGCCACTGCCGGGTCAGGCCCAGCCGCTTGGCCAGCGTCGGGTCGGCGCCGTAGGTGAGGTCGCCGACGCAGGGGTGCCGCAGCGCGGACATGTGCACCCGGATCTGGTGGGTGCGGCCGGTCTCCAACTTGATGTCGAGCAGGGACGCGGCCCGGTACGCCTCGATCAGGTCGTAGTGCGTGACGGAGGGCTTGCCGTCGCGGGTGACGGCCCACTTCCAGTCGCTGCTGGGGTGGCGGCCGATCGGCGCGTCCACGGTGCCGGACAGCGGGTCGGGGTGGCCCTGGACCAGCGCGTTGTACTTCTTCTCGGTGACCCGGTCGTGGAACTGCCGCTTCAGGTCGGTGTAGGCCCGCTCGGACTTGGCGACCACCATGATCCCGGAGGTGCCGACGTCCAGCCGGTGCACGACGCCCTGGCGCTCGGCCGCGCCGGAGGTGGAGATCCGATACCCGGCCGCGGCCAGGCCGCCGATCACGGTGGGGCCGGTCCAGCCGGGGCTGGGGTGCGCGGCGACGCCGACCGGCTTGTCGATCACCACGACGTGGTCGTCGTCGTGGATGATCCGCATGCCCTCGACCGCCTCGGCGACGACCTGCACCGGCGCCGCGGGGGCCGGGATCTCGACCTCCAGCCAGGAGCCGGCGGTGACCCGGTCCGACTTCCCGGCGACCGCGCCGTCCAGGGAGACCTTGCCCTCGGCGGCGAGTTCGGCGGCCTTGGTGCGGGAGAACCCGAACATCCGGGCCAGGGCGGCGTCCAGCCGCTCGCCCTCCAGGCCGTCGGGTACGGGGAGGCTACGGGTCTGCGCTGCGATACTCACCCACCCGAGTATGCCCGACCCGCACCGGCCCCCCGCCCCACCGGGGCCCGCCCCGGCCACCGTCCGCGCCCCGTCCGGAAGCCCGCGCACCCCGCCCCCGGGCCGCCGCGGGCACCGCCTAGCATCGGAGCCGCACCACCACAGACGGCCCGGTCGACGGCGACGGGGCCGCAGCGAGGGGGGACGGACCCATGAAGGCCCGCACGATAGGCACCGCCGCCGCGGCCGCGGTGGCCGCGCTCGCGGCCCGCGACCTGCTGCAGAAGCGGCACGCGCTGCTGCGCAACTTCCCGGTGGCCGGGCACGCCCGCTACCTGCTGGAGCGGATCGGCCCGGAGCTGCGGCAGTACATCGTGACCTCCAACGAGGAGGAGCGCCCGTTCAGCCGGGACCAGCGCAGCTGGATCTACGCCTCCGCCAAGGAGGAGAACAACTACTTCGGCTTCGGCACCGAGGTCGACGTCGCGCACGTCCAGGGCCACGCCTACCTGAAGCAGCGCACCTTCGCCGGCCCGCTGCCCGACCTGCACGACCCGGCCGCCCCGCTGCCCTCGGCGAAGGTGCTGGGCGGCCCGCGCGGGCGCGCGCGGGCGTTCCGGCCGGGCAGCGTGGTCAACGTCTCCGCGATGAGCTTCGGCTCGCTCTCCGGCGCCGCGATCGCCGCCCTGAACGAGGGCGCCGCGCAGGCCGGGGCGCTGCACAACACCGGCGAGGGCGGCCTGTCCCCGTACCACCGCAAGGGCGGCGGCGACCTGGTGCTGCAGCTGGGCACCTCCTACTTCGGGTGCCGCGACGAGCACGGGAACTTCGACCTGGCCAGGCTCCGGGAGGTGGTGGCCTCCGCCCCGGTCCGGGCGATCGAGATCAAGCTCTCCCAGGGCGCCAAGCCGGGCCTGGGCGGCATGCTGCCGGGCGCGAAGGTCACCCCGGAGATCGCGGAGATCCGCGGCATCCCGGCCGGGAAGGACTGCGCCTCGCCGTCCCGGCACAGCGCCTTCGGCGACACCGACTCGATGCTGGACTTCGTCGAGCTGCTGGCCGCCGAGACCGGCCTGCCGGTCGGGATCAAGAGCGCGGTGGGCGAACTGGGCTTCTGGCGGGAGCTCGCCTCGATGATGGCCCGCGGCGACCGCGGCGTGGACTTCGTGACCGTCGACGGCGGCGAGGGCGGCACCGGCGCGGCGCCGCGGATGTTCGCCGACTCGGTGTCGCTGCCGTTCCGGATGGGCTTCTCCCGGGTCTACGGCACCTTCGCCGAGGTGGGCCTGACCGACCGGCTGACCTTCATCGGCTCCGGCAAGCTCGGCCTGCCCGAGAACGCCGCGGTGGCCTTCGCGCTGGGCGCCGACATGGTCAACGTGGCCCGCGAGGCGATGCTGTCGATCGGCTGCATCCAGGCCCAGAAGTGCCACACCGACCGCTGCCCGACCGGCATCGCCACCCAGAACCCGTGGCTGGCCCGCGGCGTCGACCCGGTCTCGAAGGCCACCCGGGCCGCGCACTACCTGCGCACCCTGCGCCGGGAGCTGCTCAAGGTCTCCTCGGCCGTCGGCGTCGCCCACCCCGCGCTGATCACCCCGGACGACATCGAGGTGCTGAACGGCGACTACGAGGCCCGCACGCTGGCCTCGGTCTACGGCTACAAGGACGGCTGGGGCCGGCTCGGCCCGGAGCTGGCCGAGGAGGCCACCCGGCTGCTCACCGCCTGAGCATCACCCCAGCAGCGCCACGCCGACCGCCGCCGTCGCCGCCAGCACCAGCACGGCGGCGGCGTGCACCGCGACGTCCCACCCCCAGGAGCGGCGGTCGGCCGCCGGGTCCAGGGTGAACTCGGCCGGGTCCGCCGGCGTGTGGTGCACCGTCACCTCGCGCCCGCGCGCCCGGCCCGGGTCGGCGAGGTGCGCGGTGCAGTGCGCGGTGACGGCGGTGCCGTCGCGGGTGGTGAACGCGACGACGGGGGTGAGGGTGGTGAGGGTCGAGCCGTCGTCCTCGTCGACCCGGACGTCCCGGAACACGGCGACGATCCGGCCCGGCACGGCGTCCATCGCGGCCAGCCGCGCCCGCTTGCCCCGCCGGTCCCGGACGGTCCCCGGCAGGTACCACAGGCCGGACAGCGCCCACGGGCCCGCGCCGCCGACCAGCGCCCACGGCCAGGCCCAGCGGATCGCGGCCAGCGCCACCAGGCCCGCGTACCCCGCGAACAGCGCGCCCGCCGGGCCCGCCAGCCCGCGCGAGGGCGGCTCGGGGGCGTTGGCGAACCGGTGCTCGTCGGGTCGGCCCCCGGGGTGGCTGACCCCGATCTCCCGGCCCGCCCAGGCCGCGGTGAGCGTCTCGCCGCGCCCGTCGTCCCCCTGGACGACGACCTCCCGCCCGGTGTCCGGGTCCCGCCAGGCGACGGTCACCGGGATGCCGCCGATCCGCGAGGCGCCGTGCCGCACCTCCCCGACCCGCTCGATCCGCCCGGCCAGCCGCACCGTCCGCTGCGCCTTCGTCACCCCGGCCAGCGAGCGCGCGGCGCCGACCAGCGCCACCGCGCCCCACGCCGCGCTCCACAGCAGCAGGAACCCGTCCCACCCCACGCGCCCTCCCCGGCCCGCCGTCCCGTCCTTCCCGGCACTGTGCCCGCCGGGGCGCCCCTGACACGCGGGTGCCCGCCGGGCCTGAGGTCCGGCGGGCACCCGTACGACTGCGGGAGGCGGAGCGCTCAGCCCTCGCCGCTCTCCCCGGTCTCCGCCGCGGCCTTCTCCTCGGCCTTGGGGGCCGGCCCGCCGTGCGTGGTGCCGTCCGGGTTGGAGCCGCGGAAGGAGAGCAGGACGACCAGGATGCCGCCGCAGACGATCGCCGAGTCGGCGAGGTTGAAGACCGCGAAGTGCTGGACCGAGATGAAGTCGACCACGTGCCCGCGCAGCACCGAGGGGGCGCGGAACAGCCGGTCGGTGAGGTTGCCGAGCGCGCCGCCGAGCAGCAGGCCCAGCGCGATCGCCCAGGGGAGGCTGTACAGGCGGCGGGCGATCCGCCAGATCACCACGATGACGCCGGCCGCGATCGCGGTGAACAGCAGCGTCATGGCCTGTCCCATGCCGAACGCGGCGCCGGCGTTGCGGATCACCTGGAAGGTCATCCAGTCGCCGATCACCTCGATCGGCTCGCTGCGGCCCTCCAGCTTGGCGACCACCAGCAGCTTGGAGCCGAGGTCGATCAGGTAGGCGAGCACCGCGACGGCCAGCAGCAGGCTGATCCGGCGGCGGCGCACCACCACGCGGGCGCCCTCGGCCGCGGTCGCGCCGACGCCCTCCGGCTGCTCCGGCTGCTCCGGTGCGGACTCCGGCCGGCTCACCGGCTCGTCCTCCCCGGTGGGCCGGGCGGTGGGGACGGCGTCGTCCTGGGTCTGGTGGGAACCTGGCGTGCTGATGATCCGCTCCGCTGCCGTGTGGAATGCGCCGGGTGGAATGCCGGTCGACGTGCTTGGGGACGAGGGTACGGCACCGCCCGCCCCGTTGGCCGCCGCGGCCGGGAGATTGCCCGGGCCGCGGGCGCCGGCCGACCGGCATCCGTTCTCAGCGGCGTTCCTGCTTGGCCTTGCAGCTGACGCAGAGGGTGGCGCGCGGGAACGCCTGGAGCCGGGCCTTGCCCACGGGCTGGCCGCAGGACTCGCACAGGCCGAAGCCGGTGCCCTCCAGCCGGGCCAGCGCGCGCTCGGTCTGGGCGAGGCTGTCGCGGGCGTTGTTGGCGAGCGAGAGCTCACTCTCCCGGTTGATGTTCTTGGTGCCGGCGTCGACCTGGTCGTCGCCCGCGCCGTCGTTGGAGTCCCGCATCAGGCCGGCGATGGCGGCCTCGGAGGCTTCGATCTCGGCACGCAGCCGGAGCAGGTCGGCGGCCAGTTCGTCGTGCAGTTCGGCGACCTCCTCGGCCGTCCACGGGTCCTCCCCGGGGCGGACCGGCAGCTCGGCCGGGTCCACCGCCTCGGCGCCGCCGCGGGCTCCGCTGCCCGCCGGCACGTGGTTGCGGCTGCTCGCCGCGGTGTGTCCGGTGGTGCCGGTCTTTCGCCGCGCAGTACTCACGGTCCCCTCCCCTGGGTCGCCGGCCACGGCCTCGCGCGACCCCTTGGTCACGGTTCCTGTCGCCTTCTCAGCCATGGCTTTCGACCTCATTCACGAATGATCAGAAGCGTCGGTTCCCGACGATCTTGCCGGTCCCGGAACGATAAACCTCATCGAATCGGCCCACAACGGGACATACCGAAGCACCTTCCCGATTCCCACCCGCACAGCCGCCGCCGGGTCGGCGCTGCACAGGTTGTGCCCAGATCGCCCCCGGCTAACCACCCGGCCCCCGGCTCGCGGGTGCGCGAAACGGCTTGCGGGGGCCGATACACTGGGCCCTGCAAGGCGCAGATGGGACGAGTACCGACGTACGCAGCCAGCAGCGACCCGGGGGCGGTGTGAGCCCGGGGGTGTGCGCGGCGGGAAGATCACCCCGGAGCCGCCGGAAGAACGGCCCCCTCCGGGGCCCAGTAGAACCGGCCGCAAACCCAAAGAGAGGGCCGCAGCGCGCGCGGTCAAGGAGGGTGGTACCGCGGGGCGGCTCGCCGTCTCGTCCCTCCGTCGGAGCCAGTCCACGCATCCGCCGGAGGTAGACGCCCCATGTCGCCCACGTACAACGCCGTTCCCCCGCAGGTGAGCCTGCCCGCGCTCGAACACCGGATCCTGTCGTTCTGGCAGGAGGAGCGGGTCTTCCAGCGCAGCCTGGAGCAGTCCGAGGGCCGCCCCGAGTGGGTGTTCTACGAGGGCCCGCCCACCGCGAACGGCATGCCGGGCGCGCACCACATCGAGGCCCGGGTCTTCAAGGACGTCTTCCCGCGCTACCGCACCATGAAGGGCTACCACGTGGCCCGCAAGGCCGGCTGGGACTGCCACGGCCTGCCGGTCGAGCTCGCGGTGGAGAAGGAGCTGGGCTTCTCCGGCAAGCCGGACATCGAGAAGTACGGCATCGCCGAGTTCAACGCCAAGTGCCGCGACTCGGTGACCCGGCACACCGACGCCTTCGCCGAGCTGACCGAGCGGATGGGCTACTGGGTCGACCTCGACCAGGCGTACCGCACCATGGACCCGTCCTACATCGAGTCGGTCTGGTGGTCGCTGCAGCAGATCTTCGACAAGGGCCTGCTGGTCCAGGACCACCGGGTCGCCCCCTGGTGCCCGCGCTGCGGCACCGGCCTCTCCGACCACGAGCTGGCCCAGGGCTACGAGACCGTGGTCGACCCCTCGGTGTTCGTCCGCTTCCCGCTGACCTCCGGCCCGCTGGCCGGCACCGCCGCGCTGCTGGTGTGGACCACCACCCCGTGGACGCTGGTCTCCAACACCGCCGCCGCCGTCCACCCCGGGGTGACCTACGTGGTCGCCACCGACGGCAACGAGCGCCTGGTGGTCGCCGAGCCGCTGCTGGCCAAGGCCCTCGGCGAGGGCTGGGAGGCCACCGGCGAGTCCTTCACCGGCGCCGAGATGGAGCGCTGGGCCTACCGGCGGCCGTTCGAGCTCGTGGAGATCCCGGACGCGCACTACGTGCTGACCGCCGACTACGTCACCACCGAGGACGGCACCGGCATCGTCCACCAGTCGCCCGCGTTCGGCGCCGACGACCTCGCGACCTGCCGCCGCTACGGCCTGCCCGTGGTCAACCCGGTGGAGACCGACGGCACCTTCGCGCCCGACGTGCCGCTGGTCGGCGGGGTGTTCTTCAAGAAGGCCGACGAGACCCTGGTCGCCGACCTGCAGGCCCGCGGCCTGCTGTTCCGCCACCTCCCGTACGAGCACAGCTACCCGCACTGCTGGCGCTGCCACACCGCGCTGCTCTACTACGCGCAGCCGTCCTGGTACATCCGGACCACCGCCGTCAAGGACGCGATGATCCGCGAGAACGAGGCCACCAACTGGTACCCGGAGACGGTCAAGCACGGCCGCTTCGGCGACTGGCTGAACAACAACATCGACTGGGCGCTGTCCCGCAACCGCTACTGGGGCACCCCGCTGCCGATCTGGCGCTGCGCGGACGACCACCTGACCTGCGTCGGCTCGCTCGCCCAGCTCTCCGAGCTGACCGGCACCGACCAGTCCGGCCTGGACCCGCACCGTCCGTACATCGACGAGGTCACCTTCCCCTGCCCGCAGTGCTCCGCCACCGCGGTCCGGGTGCCCGAGGTGATCGACGCCTGGTACGACTCGGGCTCGATGCCGTTCGCGCAGTACGGCTACCCGTACCGCAACAAGGAGCTGTTCGAGCAGCGCTACCCGGCGCAGTTCATCTCCGAGGCGATCGACCAGACCCGCGGCTGGTTCTACACGCTGATGGCGGTCGGCACCCTGGTGTTCGACAAGAACTCCTACGAGAACGTCGTCTGCCTGGGCCACATCCTGGCCGAGGACGGCCGCAAGATGTCCAAGCACCTGGGCAACATCCTGCAGCCGATCCCGCTGATGGACGAGCACGGCGCCGACGCGGTGCGCTGGTTCATGGCCGCCGGCGGCTCCCCCTGGTCGGCCCGCCGGGTCGGCCACGGCACCATCCAGGAGGTGGTCCGCAAGACCCTCCTCACCTACTGGAGCACCGTCTCCTTCCAGGCCGTGTACGCCCGGATCGCCGAGTGGGCCCCCTCCGCGAACGATCCGGCCCCGGCCGACCGCCCGGTGCTCGACCGCTGGGTGCTGTCCGAACTGCACACCCTGGTGCGCGAGGTGGACGCCGCCTACGAGGCGTACGACACCCAGCGGGCCGGCAAGCTGCTGTCCGGCTTCGTCGACGACCTGTCCAACTGGTACGTCCGCCGCGGCCGCCGCCGCTTCTGGCGGGGCGACGCCGCCGCGCTGGCCACCCTGCACGAGGCGCTGGAGACCGTCACCCGGCTGATGGCCCCGCTCACCCCGTTCATCACCGAGCGGGTCTGGCAGGACCTGGTCGTCCCGGTCACCCCGGACGCCCCGGTCTCCGTCCACCTGAGCAGCTGGCCGGTCGCCGACGAGAGCCTGGTCGACCCCGAACTGGCCAAGCAGGTGGCGCTGGTGCGCCGCCTGGTCGAGCTCGGCCGCGCCACCCGGGCCGGCAGCGGCGTCAAGAACCGCCAGCCGCTGCTGCGCGCGCTGATCGCCGCCCAGGGCTGGGAGGAGCTCCCCGCCGACCTGCGGGCGCAGATCTCCGAGGAGCTCAACGTCCTGGAGCTGGAGTCCCTCGCCGGGGTGGGCGGCTCGCTGGTCGACACCTCCGCCAAGGCCAACTTCCGTGCGCTGGGCAAGCGTTTCGGCAAGGGCGTCCAGGACGTCGCCAAGGCGGTGGCCGCCGCCGACGCCGCGAAGCTCTCCGCCGAGCTGCGCGCCACCGGCACCACCTCGGTCGAGCTGAACGGCGAGCCGGTCGCCCTCTCCCCCGAGGAGGTGGTCATCACCGAGACCCCGCGCGAGGGCTGGGCCGTCGCCAACGAGTCCGGCGCCACCGTCGCCCTCGACCTGACGATCACCCCGGAGCTGAAGCGCCTCGGCGTGGCCCGCGACGCGGTCCGGCAGGTCCAGGAGGCCCGGAAGAACTCCGGTCTGGAGATCACCGACCGGATCCACCTCCAGCTCGCCAGCACCGACCAGGACACCCTGGAGGGCCTCACCGAGCACCAGTCGCTGATCGCCGCCGAGGTGCTGGCCGAGACGATCGGCCTGACCATCACCGACCCCGACGCCCCGCGCTTCACCGCCGAGGACCTCGCCCTGGAGTTCACCCTCCGCAAGGCGTGACGGCCGGGGGCCGGAAACGGGGGGACCGCGCGACCGCTGTGCCGGTCGCGCGGTCCCCCCGTCCCTCCGTCAGCGGCCGGCCACCCGGTCGACGAAGGCCAGCACGCGGTTCCACGAGTCCACCGAGGCGTCGAGGAAGTCGCCCTGCTTCACGTCGAAGAAGCTGTGCGGCGCGCCTTCGTAGGTGACCACCTCGTGGTCGACCCCCGCCGCCGCGAGGGCCTCCTCGAACTCCTTCACGTGCTGCGGCGGGATCCCCGGGTCGTCGCCCGCCATCAGGGCGAGCACCGGGGCCCCGAGCTCCGCGGCGCGGCCGGTGGGGCCGGGGGCGCCGTCGGGGCCGGGGGCGGGCCAGCAGTAGTAGCCGATGGTGCCGGCCAGCTCGCGGTCCCGGATGGAGGCGAGGACCGCGAGGCGGCCGCCGATGCAGAAGCCGATCGTGAACACGGCCCGGCAGTTGCCGCCCTCCGGCGAGCGGAGGTGGGCGATCGCGGCGCTGAGGTCCTCGTGGAGCTGGCGCGGCGTGAGCCGCCGCATGTGCTCCTGGTACGGGAAGTCCTCCCCGCGCTGGTCGACCCCGGCGGTCCGACCGTAGTAGTCGACCACCAGCGCGGTGTGCCCGTGCTCGGCGAACCGCAGGCCGAGCTCGCGGTAGAAGCCGTACAGTCCGCGGACGTCGGGGAGGACCACCACGCCGACGCCGGTCGGGGCCTCGCCCACCGCGCGGAAGGCGGCGAACTCGGTGCCGTCGGCGGAACGCAGGGCGAGCAGCTCGGCCGAGGCGACCTCGCCGGGACCGTGCTCCACGGGCGGGGCGGAGTCGGGGTCGAAACACATGTCGGGCTCCAGGGTCGTTGCAGCAGGTTTCAGTCGATCCGGTGCACGACGCTCACCGGGACGGGGAACGGCGGCCGACCGACGCCCTCGATCCGGTAGCGCTGCCAGAGGTCCGGGTCGCCGAGCGTGCCGGCGGCCTGCCCGTGCGGGGTCCGCAGGACGGCGTCCGCGCGGCCCGAGCCGACCAGCTCGGCCAGCTCGGCGTCGGCCTGGATCCGGCCGTACCAGTGGTAGCGGCCGTCCAGCGGCTGGAAGTAGCCCGCCAGCCTGCCCCGGACCGGCAGGCTGCGCCCGTCGATCTCCAGGACCGCTGCCCCCATGTACCCGTCCTCGTCGTGCGCGTCCCCGTCGTGGGCGTCCTCGTCGTACGCGTCGTCATCGTCCCCGTACGCGTCGTGACCGTCACGACTACTGTGCACCGTCATCGCCGTCATGTCAGGAGATCCACCCCGCCTCGCGCCAGACCTTCTCGGAGGAGCCGCCGATCAGGCCGATCTTCTTGTAGTACGCGGCGATCCGCTCGGCGCCGTACGCGGCGTTCTCCTTGGCGTACGGGCTGGCCTTGGCCTGGGCGATGGCGACCTTCGGGTCGAGGCCGGCCCGCTGGTAGATCAGCGGGTTGTAGCGGCCCTCGCGCATGCTCTTGACCACGTTCGCCAGGAACTTGCGCAGCAGGTCCAGCTTGAAGCTGGACAGGGTCGGCACGAAGCGCTCCAGCTCGGTGCGGGCGAAGCTGATGTGCCGGGCCTCCTCGACGACGTGGATCCGGGCGACGCTGCGCACCACCGGCTGGAGGGTCTCGTCGTTGGCCTGCTCGCGCTGGAAGCGGTCGAAGAACTCCTCGGTGAGCAGGATCAGCGCCCACAGCGCGGGCACCGGCGCGAAGGTCTTGAGGACCAGGCCGCTCTTGAGGGTCTTCTCCGGCGTCGGGTAGATCTCGCTGCCGATCTTCTCGACCAGCTTGGCGAACATGATCATGTGCCGGACCTCGTCGGCCACCTCGGTCAGCGCGAACTGGACCTGCGGGGTGGAGACGTCGCGCTTGTAGACGTAGCGGGAGACCAGGTGCAGCAGGATGTGCTCGGTCCACACGCCCATGGCCACCGAGGAGGCCAGCTCCTCACGGCTGACCAGGATCTTCTGCTCCAGGCTGAGGGTGTCCCACAGCTCGGTGCCGTACAGCGAGCAGCGCTTCTCGGCCAGGAACCACTTGCCCTCCTCCAGGGGGGCCTCCCAGTCGATGTCGACCATCGGGTCGTAGGAGTGCCGGGCCGAGGCGACGAGCAGCTGGGCGGCCTTCTTCGTCTGCCGGGCGAGCGGGTCGGTCTTCTCCATCAGGTCGGTCATCGTTCCTCCTCCTTGGGGGCCGTTCCGGTCGCGACGAGCCCGTGGACGTCGACGGTGACTTCGGCGGCCACCGGCCAGCCGGCCAGCACCGCCACCGTGTACCGGGCCGCCAGGACTCCGAACAGGTGTGAGGTGTAGACGAGTTGCGGGATGCTGTACTCGGTGTCGGCGCCGTTGGCCCGGATGTCCTGGACCAGGTCCTCGGGGACCAGCTCGCGGGGGATGATCCGCAGCAGCAGGTCCCAGACCCGCTCGGCGCCGAGGTGCTCCTCGGTGACCCGGCCGGCCAGCGGCACGGGGTCGACCCGGTAGTCGTAGTACCGGACGAACTGGGTGCCCGACATGTCGTAGCCGGAGACCACCGGGACGCCCCGGCGGGCGGCCTCCCGGTGCAGCAGGAACTTGGCGCGCCAGCCGGCCAGCGTGGTGACGTCGACGCCGTCGATGACCACGTCCACGCCGTCCAGCAGCTCCCGCACGTTGTCGTCCTGGACGCCGGTGCCGTACACCCGGGCCCGGGCGTGCGGGTTGACCTCGCGGATCGTCCCGGCGGCCCGGTCGGCCTTGTTCCGGCCGAGGTCGTCCAGCCGGGCGTGCTGGCGGTTGAGGTTGTTGAGCTCGTACTCGCCGGGCTCGGCGAGCACGAAGTCCTGCACGCCGAGCCGGACCAGCGGTTCGACCGCGGCGCCGCCGGTGGAGCCGCAGCCGGCGATCAGCACCCGGGCCTTGCCGAGCGCGAGCTGCGCCGACTCGGGGATCAACCCCCGGTTGCGGACCGTGAGTTCGGCGTAGTAGTCGTCGGCGGTGAGGGCGCGGGCGCCAGCTGCCGTCTCGGTCATATCGCGACCCTTCTGAGTTGTCCGCCGACCGAGCCGACCATCGACCGGAAGCCGTGCAGCAGGTCCTCGTGGGCCAGCGCCTCGGTCAACCGGTCGGTGAGCCGGTCGAGTTCGGCTCCCTGTGGGGCGCGGGCGGCGAACGCCTTGACCACCTCGCGCGCGGTGTAGAGCGGGAACATCAGGTCGTCGTCGGGCAGCGAGGGGGTGGTGCCCTCCAGCACGGTGATCTCGCGCAGGCTGCGCAGGGTGCGCTGGATGGCCACGCCCTCCTCGCCGTCCCCGACCAGGACCTTGACGGCCGGACGGATGCGGCCGAGTGCGGTGTAGAAGCCGAGCATCAGTTCCAGGGTGACCCGCAGCCTGGTGGCGCCGTCGTCGCCGGCCTGCGGGGTGCGGTGGACCAGCCGCTTGACCTCCCAGATCTCCCTGGTGGCGACCGGCTCGTCGAACTCGACGTGGTCGAACAGGTTGACCCGGTGGGCCTGCTCGCACGGGAACGGCGGACGGGCCGCGTCCCGCGGGTCCTGCGGGGCGTCGTCGGGGGCGCCGACGAGCGAGACGTAGCGCAGGATCGCACCGCTGCGCTCGTCCATGGCGAGGACGTGCACCTCGTTGGCGGCCGTCCCGCCGTGCGGCTCCGTGAACAGCGCCCGCCGGTAGGCGAGTTCCTCGCTGGCGAAGCCCAGCCGCAGGTACTGGGCGAGCCGGAACCCGTAGATGCCCAGCAGGTAGCGGTGCGGGATGCCCTGGTGGCGGGCCGCCAGGACGACCAGGCCGTCCTGGCGGCGGGCCAGGTAGAGCAGGTCGTCGGGACGGACTGCGGCGGCGAGGCCGCGCAGGTTCATCCGGTCGTGGACGGCCCGCACGTCGGCGACGAACCGGTGTTGAACCGCGGTCTGCGTCCCGTTCATCGTCACTCCTCGGGGGTCAGGCCCGGTGGCCGTAGAGCGCGTTGGTGACGGCCAGGGCGAGCACCTCGGGGGTGCCCTCGTAGATCCGCGCGCCGAAGGACTCGCGGACGAACTTCTCGACGTCGTAGTCCCGGCAGTAGCCGCGGGCGCCGAGGATGGACATCGACTCCTCGGCGACCTCGATGGCGATCCGGTCGGCGAACAGCTTCGCGACGGCGGGGCCGTAGGTCGGGGCGGGGAGCATGTTGTCGGCCTGGTAGGCGGCCTGCAGGTAGAGCAGCCGGGCCGCGTCGATCTTGGCGGTCATCTCGGCCAGCTTCCGGGCCGTGAACTGGTGCTGGTAGAGCGGCAGCCCGCCCTGGACCCGCTCGCCGGCGTAGCGGTGGGCGATCTCGAAGGCGCCGCGGGCGACGCCGACCGAGATGGCGGCGACGGTGGAGCGGGCCTGGTTGGACTGCATGGTGAGGAAGCCCCAGCCGCCGCCCTCGCCGAAGGCGATGTTCTCGACCGGCACCCGGACGTCCTCGAAGAGCAGCGTGGTGCCGAGGCAGGCGCGGTAGCCCATCTTGTCGGCGACCGGGCCGCGGGTGACGCCGGGGGTGTCCAGCGGCACGATGAAGGCGGTCAGGCCGTCGGCGCCCGGGTGGCCCTCCAGGTTGGCGAAGACGGTGGCCCACTCGGCGACCTTGCCGTTGGTGATGAACCGCTTGATGCCGTTGAGGACGTACTCGTCGCCGTCCCGGCGGGCGGTCATCACCTCCTGGGCGACCGGGGAGTTGTCCGGGATGAGCAGGTCGCAGCCGGCCACCTCCTCGGTGATCGCGTTGCAGGCCAGCACCGGCTCGTCACCGAGGAACTGGGGCAGGAAGCGGGCCTGCAGGTGCGGGTCGCCGGAGGTCAGCACGCTGGTCTGGCCGAGCAGCGAGGCGCCGAAGATCAGCGCGGTGGAGGCGCAGACCGCGGCCAGCTCCTCCAGCACGACGGCGACGCCGAGCGTGCCGACGCCGCGGCCGCCGAGCTCCTTCGGGATGGTGAGCCGCAGCAGGCCCAGCTCGTGGCCCTTGCGGACGATCTCCCAGTCGAATTCGTCGTGCGGGGCGAGGTCATTGGCCAGGCGCCGCGGCTTGACCACGGTCTCGGCGAACTCGCGTGCCTCGTCGCGCAGTTGCTCGACGTCGGGCGGGAGCTGGAAGAACGAGGGCATCGCGGCGGCGCTGAGGGCGCCGAGATCGGAAAGGGTTGCCGGGTTCTTGAGCTCGAAGGCGGTGGTCACGGAAAGCACTCGCAATCGTCAGTGTTCGAAGAAGGGGGTCGGTCAGGCCGCCTGGCGGGCGACTGCGGCGTACGCGGCGCCGACCCGGGGCAGCACGTCGCCGAGCTGGCGGAGCCGGGTAACCGGGCCCTTGACGGTCAGCAGCCGGGCGGCGGCGGCGCGCGGCAGGCTCAGCTGCCCGGTGAGCAGCTTGTGGAGGGTGTCGCCGCTGAGCTCGAAGCGCAGGGTGGCGCCGTCCTGCGGGAACTCGTCGAAGGTGACACCGTCGCCGGAGAGCAGCGCGACGGTCTCCGGGTCGCGCTGGACGAACAGCAGGGACAGGCCGCGCTCCTTGAGGATGGCGGTCAGCTCGGCGTCGTCCAGCAGCGCGGTGAGGGTCTGCTGGAGCAGGGTGGCGTTGGCGGTCATGGCCTTCCTTCGGTCTGGGAGTGGGTGGTCAGGCGCGACCGGCCAGGGCGCGGCCCCGAACGGCCGGCGGCTCGGGCAGGCCGCGGATCAGGTCGGCGGCCCGCTCGGCGAGCATCACGGTGGGCGCGTGGGTGTGGCCGCGTGGTACCACCGGCATGACGGAGGCATCGACGACCCGGAGGCCGGTGGTACCACGCACCCGGAGTTCCGGGTCGACCACGGACGTTTCGTCCGCACCCATCCGGCAGCTGCCCACCGGGTGGTAGAGGGTTTCGGCGTGCCGGCGGACCAGCTCGGCCAGGCCCCGGTCATCGGCCTCGTGCAGGCCCGCCAGCAGCGGCTGGCCGACCACGTGGTCGAGTTCGGGCCGGGCGAGCAGCTGCCGGGCGGCCTTGACGCCGGCGATGGTGGTGGCGAGGTCGCGGCCGTCGGCGTCGGCGAGGAAGCCCGGGTCGATCAGCGGCGCGACGGCCGGGTCCGCGGACTGCAGCCGGACGCTGCCGCGGCCCTCCGGCTGCAGCAGCACGACACCGAGGGTGACGCCGTTCTGCGCCTCGCCGCGGCCGCTGTCGAGGAACGGCACCAGCATCCAGACGAGTTCGACGTCCGGTCCGGGCAGCCCTTCCTCGGTGGCGAGGAAGACCAGGGCCTCGGCGAGGTTGGAGCTCAGCGGGCCGCGGCGGTGCCGGAAGTACTCCAGGGCCTGTTCGGCGTGCTGGTCCAGCCCCGGCGAGATCTCCTGGCGGGCGCTCATGGCGAGCGGCACGTACAGGTGGTCGCTGAGGTTCTTCCCGACGGCGGGCAGCGCGACCTCGACCGGGATGCCGAGCCGGTCGAGCTCGGCCGGGTCGCCGATGCCGGACAGCTGCAGCAGCTGGGGGCTGCCGACGGCGCCGGCGCTGAGCACCACCTCGCGGCGGGCGGTGATCTGCTGGACGCCGTCGGGCCCGCTGACCTCGACGCCGACCGCCCGGCGGCCCTCCAGCAGCACCCGGCGCACCAGGGCGCCGGTGACCACGGTGAGCTGCGGGCGCTGCTGCGCGGGGCGCAGGTAGGCGTCGGCGGCGCTCCAGCGGCGGCCGTTGCGCTGGGTGACCCGGACCGGTCCGGCGCCCGGGCGGGCGCTGGTCTCGCCGTCGCCGATCGCCGGGTACCCGGCCGCGGCGCAGGCGGCGAGGAAGGCGGCGGTTGCCGGGCTGGGGTCGCGCAGGTCGTCGACCGGGATGGGCCCCTCGGTGCCGTAGCCGTCCCGGCCGCTCTCGCCGACCCGGCCCTCGGCCCGCTGGTAGTAGGGCAGGACGCGGTCCCAGTCCCAGCCGGTGGCCCCCGCGGCGGCCCAGCCGTCGAAGTCGGCGCGGTGGCCGCGGGTCCAGATCTGGGCGTTCAGCGAGGAGGACCCGCCGAGGGTGCGGCCGCGCGGGAAGAAGATCCGGCGGCCGTCGAGGCCGGGCTGTTCGGTGGTGCTGTACGCCCAGTCGAAGGCGCTGCCGAACAGCTTGGGGAACGCGGCCGGGATGCTGATCTCGGCGGCCCGGTCGGGCCCGCCGGCCTCGATCAGCACCACGGTGGACCCGTCGGCGCTGAGCCGGTCGGCCAGCACGCAGCCGGCCGAACCGGCGCCGACGACCACGTAGTCGGCGGTGGTCATGCCGGCCTCCCCGCGGTGACGGGCTGCCGGGACTCGGCCAGGGCGCGGATGATCTCGCCGGCCAGCACGGCGTGGCCCTCCATGGAGAAGTGCATGCCGTCGGCGCTCATCAGGGTGGGCGAGGTGCGCACCGGGTGGTCCCACATCTCGACCAGGGTGGCGCCGTGCCGGGCGGCCACGGCGCGGATCCGGTCGTTGAGCCGGGACACCAGGAGGCGGAGCTCGGCGAACTCGGGGAACGCCTCGAAGACGTCGCACACCGTGAAGGCGAAGACGTGCGCGCCCTGCCCGGTGAGGGCGGCGTAGATCGCCTCCAGGTTCTCCTCGGCCGCGTCCAGGTCGGGGGACGGGACGAACAGGTCGTTGCCGCCGGCGGCGACGTTGACCAGGTCGGGGCGGAACTCCAGGACCCGTTCCAGCTGGGTCTCGCGGACCTCGCGGGTGCGCAGCCCGACCACGCCGGTGTTGAGGTAGGCGAGGTCGGGCGCGCCGCCGCGCAGCGCGGTGGCGACCCGCTCGGGCCAGGAGACGTCCGCGTAGCCGGCGCAGGGCCCGCCGACGCCCGCCGCGAAGCTGTCGCCCATCACGGCGAAGCGTCGCCATCCGGTGCCCGAGAGCAGTCTGCCGGCGGCCTCGTCGCTCAGGCAGTACGGGTCCGCTTCCTCGATCGAACGGTCATTCGTCATGTCGACTCCCCTTCCTTGGAGTTCCTTCGGCTCTGCGGGCACCGGGGACGCGCGGCGGTGGGTCAGGCGGCGTCGGCGGGGGCGCCGAGGGCCTCCTCGACCAGGCGCTCGATGCCGCCGACGGTGGTGATGTCGACGGCCGTGCCCTGGGCCATGGGCTGCAGGGCGAAGGTGGCCTCCAGCTGCAGGGACAGCTCGATGACGGCGAGGGAGTCGTAGCCGAGGTCCTCGACCAGCCGGTCGTCGGACTGCGCGGTCCGGGCGCCGAGCGGGCTCATCTCTCCGACGAGCTTGCGGACCTGTGCGCCGATGGTCTCGCTCATGATGTTTGGCACTCTCTTCCGGGTTGCGAAGGGTTGACGGGTGGTCAGGCGCTGGCGGCGGCCCGGATCGGGTGCGGCGCGTCCCAGCGCTCCTGGTAGGCGTCGAGCGCCTTGTCGATGCCGGCGGTCCAGGCCTGGTCGGCCCGCTCGGTCAGCTCGGGCAGGCCGATGATCCGCAGCTGCTTGAGCAGCCGCTCGCGGCCGATGTCGACGCTGCCCTGGAGCTGGGCGGCGCGGCCCTGCAGCGCGACCGGGATGGCCGGCGCGGGGTTGTGCCGGGCCGGGCCGATCAGCACCCAGGCGGCCATGTCGACGGCCTCGAAGTGGGCGTCGGTGATGACCTGGCGGTAGCCGGCCGTGACGCCGTCGGTGGCGGCCCGCAGCCCGAAGGAGACGTGCCGGGACTCGTCCCGGGTGACGTTGGTCAGGCCCTCGTCCAGCGCGGTGAGGTTCAGCCGCTTGGCGAGGAAGCGGGTGGTGCGCAGCGCCGTGGCGGCGAGCACGCCCTCGGTGATCAGGTGGTAGTAGACCAGCGCGCGGTACCAGGCCTCGGGCGAGCCGTCGGTCCGCACCTCGCCGGTGACCTTGGTGAGTTCGGGGGCGAAGACGTTGGCGTAGTCGGCGGCGGCCTCCAGCTCGCGGCCTTCCTGCTCGTGCAGCGGCACGCCGCAGGCGTCCTGGATGTAGGTCTGGAAGAACCGCACGTGCCGGGCCTCGTCGGCCATCTGGGTGCACAGGTAGATGCGGTCGTCCTCGGTCTGCGGGTGGTCGGTGAGCGAGCCGAGGGTCTGGGTGACGCAGACCTCGCCGACCTCCAGTTCGGCGAGCGAGCCGAGGAGTTGCTCCTTCGAGAAGGGCCGCAGGGCGCGCCAGGTCTCGGCGTCGCGGCGCGGGGCGACCTCGGCGACGCTCCACTGCTGGCGCTCCCAGCGGCGGTACAGGTCGGCGGAGGTGGCGAGGCGGCCGCTGCGCTCGGCAGGGGTCTCTTCGGGAGCCTCGTCGGTGATGTCCGGGACGAAACCGGCATCGCCCAGGGTCAGAACGGACATGATGGCCTCTCTGGGTCATTACTCACGGAGTGGTGTGACGGGCAAAGGGGCGGTGAAAGCACGCGTGGCGTGTGGAACGCGCCTCGACGGCGCGGGGAATCAGGCGACGGCCGTGGGGAGTTCGCCGTGCAGCAGGTCGCCGACGAGCTCGCCGTCCTGGTACTGGCGCCAGATCAGCCGCCGGCGCGGCTTGCCGCTGGAGGTGCGCGGGATGCCACCGCGCTGCACCCGGAGGACGGTGGCCTTGACGGTCTCGTCGGTGGCCGAGCGCAGGACGGCGGTGGCGGGCTCCAGCCACTGGTCGCCGGCCGCTTCGATCAGGACGACGGCGTGGAGCGAGTCCTCGCCGGCGCCGAGGGCGACCGCGCAGCGGCCGACCGGGATGCCGGGCACGGCGGTGAGGGCGGCCTCGACGTCCTCGGCGTGCACCTTGCGGCCGCGGACCTTGAGGCTGTCGCCGACCCGGCCGACCACGTACAGCTCGCCGTCGAGCAGGAAGCCGGAGTCGCCGGTGCGCAGGCCGTCCGCCGTGAAGTTGGCGGAGGCCCCGGTCTGCAGCGACTGGTAGCCGAGGGCCACCGAGGCACCGCGGACCCGGATCTCGCCGAACGCGCCGTCGGGCAGCGCGCCGCCGTCCTCGTCGACGATCTCGACGGTGGCACCGGGGACCGGGGCGCCGCAACTGGTGAGCCAGGCGGGCCCGTCCTCCTCCAGTGCGGTGCCGAGGACGCCCTGCTCGGTGACGGTGACCGGGGCGCCGATGCGCAGGCCGCCGGTGAGGCGGACGGCGCGGGCGCCGCTGCCGGGGCGGACCCCGGTGACGGCGAGCGTGGATTCGGCCAGGCCGTAGCAGGGCGCGAAGACCTCGGGGCGGAACCCCTGCGGACCGAGCAGTGCGGCGAAGTCGGCGGCCGCCCGCGGAACAATTCGTTCCGCTCCGTTCATGGCGACCCGCCACCGGGAGAAGTCCATTCCGGACAGCTGCTCCGGACGGACCCGCCGGGCCGTGTAGGCGTAGCCAAAGTTGGGCGCCGTGGTGACTGTTGCGCCGTATGAACCGTGCGTTTCGAGCCAGCGCAGCGGCGAGCGGATGAATTCCAGCGGAGTCAGCAGCCAGAGGTCGATCTGGGCCACCACGGAGCCGAGGAATGTTCCGACGAGACCCATGTCGTGATACATCGGCAACCAGGAGGAAACAGAGTCCTCCGGAGTGATGCCGAGCCAGCCGTGAATCGCCGCGACGTTTTCCGCGAGGTTCTCCGGCGAGACTTTCACGCCCTTCGGAACGCCGCTGGAACCGGAGGTGAACTGCAGGAGCGCGAGCTCCGGCTCGGCCCGGCGCAGCACCTCGGCCGCGGGCAGCGAGGCGAGCGGCGGCAGCGCCACCGCCCGGCCGCGGCCGGCGGCGAGCGCCGCCTGCGCGGCGACCTCGACGAGGTCCGCATCGGCCAGCAGCAGCGCCGATCCGGCCGTCTTGACCAACTCGGCGACGTGCACGGCGTACTGCCCGACGCCTTGGAAGGTGACCGGCGAGGCGATCGGCGAGGGCGTCAGCCCCGCCATCATCACACCGAGGAAGGCGGGGACGAAATCCTCCACCTCGCTGATCAGCAGCGACACCACGTCACCCGGCGCGGCGCCCTGTTCGATGAGGAGGGCCGCCACTGCGGCGGCCTGTCCGGCCAGCTCGGAGTACGGCCGGAAAATCCAGCCCTGGTCATTCTGAAAGAAGTGGATACCACGGTCGGCCGAGGGATTATCGGCCCAATCCAGAACGCGCATTTGGAAAACTCCCCCGAATTTCTCCATGAACTGTTCAAGTGCCGCAGCAGAAACCTACTGGGGTGACAACTAGCAGTCAATAGCAAACTATTGCCCCACCCAAGCTTGGGGATCATCGAACACGCTTTCACCTGCGCAGTTCCCACCCTCGGGCGAGGCAAGATGGCCCAACCACCCGAGCGGCAAAGTTTGGGCCCCGGACGCCGGTGGGGAGCGGCCCCCGCGATCCGCGGCCGGCGGCGCGCGGGCCGACCGCGCAGAGGCGGCGGGCGACCCCCACCGGCGTCCGGGGCCCGGGGCCAGACGAGGCGGCCGAGGTCAGCGGCCCGGCCCGGGAACACTTCGAGCCCGCCCTCCGCCTCCGCGGGGCCCCGATGGGGGGCCGGCCGCCGGGCCTCGGACGGGCTCTTCGTACCGGGCGCGATCACGCCCGGCGGGCCGGGTCAGCTGTTGCCGGCCTCCACCATGTGCGCCAACCAGGTGCGGGCGGCCTCCTGCTGACCCTCCGTCATCCCCTCCTCCAGCCCCCGCTCGCACGCCCAGACGGCGGGCCGCGCGACCTCCAGCAGGGTGCGCCCCTGCTCGGTCAGGAACACCTGGTGGGTCCGGCCGTTGGTCGGGTGCTTGCGGCGCTCGACCAGGCCGTCCCGCTCCATGCCGGCGATCAGCTCGGTGGCCGACTGGCGGGTGGAGGCGACCGTGCGCGCCAGGTCGGACAGCGACACGCCCGGCTGTTCCTCCAGTACCAGCAGCGCCGCGTACTGCGGCACCGAGAGCCGGTGCTCGACGAGCACCTCCTCGACCGTCGAGCGCATGCTCAACCACGCCTGCCGGACCAGGAAGCTCAGGCAAAGGTGAGCCTCTTCCGCCCCGGATACAGCGTTCCCCATGGCCACCTCACCGAGAACCGGATTGACAGGAACCTTACGTTCCTGCAGTCTTTGAAACGTCAGGACCCTGCCTATCCTACCTGGCGGGCCCGGATTCAGCACGCGTCATTCCATCCCCGGCAAGGGCTCCGCCCTGCCCTTAGGAAGGTAGATCCGCAATGTCGGACTCTTCTCAGCGGACGGGGGGTCAGGCCGCGGTCAACCCCGGCCTGGTCCTGCTCCTCTGCTCAGGCGCCTCGTTCATGGCCTTCCTGGATCTCTCGGTGGTGAACATCGCGTTCCCGGAGATCATCAAGGCCTACCCGAGCACCACGATGGCCAACCTGACCTGGGTCGTCAGCGGATACGCCGTCATGTTCGCGGCCCTGCTCACTCCGGTCGGCCGGCTCGCCGACACCGTCGGCCGCGCCAAGGTCTTCCTCGGCTCCCTCGTCGGCTTCACCATCGCCTCGCTGGTCTGCGGTGCCGCGCCCAACGCCGCCACCCTGATCATCGGCCGCTTCGTGCAGGGCGCGATGGCCGCCGGCATGATCCCCGCCGCGCTCGGCCTGATCATGGCGGCCACCCCGCTGCCCCAGCTGATGAAGGCGATCGGCGCCTGGTCGGCGGCGTCCGGCTTCTCCGCGGTGATCGGCCCGGTCATCGGCGGTCTGCTGGTCGACCACCTGAGCTGGCGCTCGGTGTTCTACATCAACGGCCCCATCGGCCTGCTGCTCCTGCTCGGCGGCCTGCGCGGCCTGCCCAAGCACCTGCCGCCGGCCGGCAGCAAGCTCCCCGACCTGATCGGCACGGTCTCCCTCGCGGTCGGCATCGGCTTCGTGGTCGCCGCCCTGACCGAGGGCGAGAACTGGGGCTGGACCGACGCCCGCACCCTCGGCCTGCTGATCTGCGGCCTCGCGCTCTGCCTGGTCGCGCTGCTGCGCTCGCAGAAGCACGAGGCCCCGGCCATCGACACCGGCCTGTGGAAGAGCACCCGCTTCGCCCGGACCAACGTGGTCGCCTCGATCTTCGGCGTCTCGATGTTCGCCTGGCTGCTGGCCGGACCGCTCTGGGCCACCCAGGTCTGGCACTGGAGCATCATGCAGGCCGCGGGCGCGCTGAGCGTCGGCGCCTTCGCCTCGATGGTCACCTCCACCGTGGCCGGCCGGATCAGTGACGGCACCAAGCACCGCTGGCTGGTGATCCTCGGTCTGCTGATGTTCGCCGGCTGCACCGCGATGCAGGCGAGCAGCTTCTTCTTCGACACCGAGCCCAAGTTCTGGTCGGCCTGGGTGCCGTCCGGCCTCCTGGGCGGCGGCGGCCTCGGCTTCGCGGCCACCGCGATCTCCTCGATCGCCGCGACCTCGCTGCCGCCGAACCGCTTCGCGGCCGGCATCGGCATGAACCTGACCTCCCGTCAGGTCGGTGGCGCGCTCGGCACCGCGGGCCTCGCGGCGATCTTCGCCTCGTACGACCGCCCGGGCGTCGACGCCTTCCACGCGGTCTACATCGCCTGCACCGTGGCCACCGTGGTCGCCGCCATCGCCGCGTTCACCCTGCCCGACCCCGCTCCGGCGCCCGTCCCGCCGCAGGCCCAGGAGGCCGCCAAGAGCGCGGGCGGATCCCACAGCACCGCCGGCGCCGCCGGGGCGTGACCCCGCCCCCGGAAGGTCAGGCCCCGGCCCGCCGGTAGCACGGTGGGCCGGGGCCTTCCCCGAGGGAGGACTCCCCCGGGGGCCGGGAAATCCCGTGCACCACTCCCGAATCAGAGCGACAATCTCAGAAAGGGGGAGCATTGGCACGCCCACCCGCACTGCCTGTGGAGGACAAGCTCCGCATCGTGCTGAGCATCCTGGCCGGCCATGTCAGCATGGCCTCCGCCGCTCGCGAGAACGGGCTCTCCGAGCAGAGCATCAGCAACTGGAAGAAGCAGTTCATCCAGGGCGGCCGCGACCGGCTCGCCGGCGCCTACGGCCCCGAGCGCACCCGGACCCGCGAGGCCGAACTCAAGGCCGAGGTCGACGCCCTGAAGACCCAGTTGCAGGAGGCCCGCGTACAGCTGCGGGCCTGGATGAACAGCACCGAGCGCCCGGTCCCTTCACGGACCTTGAGATGATTCGCACCGATGCGGAGATGCCCGTCTCAAGGTTCTGCTCCCTCATCGGCATCCCGCGGCGCACGTACAACCGGAAGCTGGCCCTGGTCCGACAGGGCCGCCCGCAGACGGCCGTGACCTGCTACCCGGACTGAGCCCGCCGAACCCGGCGCCCCCCGCACACGACGAGGGCGCCCCCGCCGTGACCGGAGTCACGTGGGGGCGCCCTCGTCGTGTGCGGACTAGTTGTCGCCGTCCTCGTCGATCAGGAAGCCCCGCATCGGCGCGGGAGCCTGCTGCATCGGCTGCGGGGGCTGCGGCCGCACGGCCGCCATCGGCTGGGTCATGCCCGCCGGGGCCATCGCCCCGTTGCTGCTCGCCGAGGCGCCGCCGAAGGACGGGGCACCGGCCGAGCTGCCGAAGGAGGAGCCGCCGAAGGACTGGTTCCCGCCGAAGGACGGGTTGGAGCCGAAGGACGGCGCCGGGGAGGACATCGCGCTGGCACCGGCGGGCGCCATCGACGACGCGGCCGGCGGCAGCGACGCGGTGGCCGGGATCCGCGGCGGGGCGAGCGAGTCGTCCGCCTGCGACTCCAGCTGGCGCAGCTGGGTCTCCAGGTAGGACTTCAGCCGCGTCCGGTACTCGCGCTCGAAGGCGCGCAGGTCCTCGACCTTGCGCTCCAGGGTGGCGCGGGCGGACTCCAGCGAGCCCATCGCGACGCGGTGCTTCTCCTGGGCGTCCCGCTCCAGGGCGTCGGCCTTGGCGCGGGCGTCCCGCTCCAGGCCCTCGGCGCGGCTGCGGGCCTCGCCGACGATCTTGTTGGCCTCGGAACGGGCCTCGGAGATGGCCTGGTCCGCGGTCTGCTGGGCGAGCGCCAGGACGCGGGCGGCGCTGTCGCCACCGGGGTTCTGCTGCTGCTGCATCGGGTTGCCCATCGGGCCGCCCATCGGCTGCAGCTGGCCGCCCATCGGCTGCAGCTGCTGGCCGCCCATGGGCTGGCCCATCTGCTGCTGCTGCTGCTGCATCGGGTTGCCCATCGGCTGCAGCATCTGGCCGCCCATCGGCTGGACCAGCTGCTGCTGGCCGCCCATGGTCTGGCCCATCTGCTGCTGCTGCATCGGGTTGCCCATCGGGCCGCCCATGCCCTGCTGCGGGCCGGCGGGCAGCTGCGGGGCGCCGGAGGGCAGGCCCAGCGGCTGGTTGCCCATGCCCTGCTGGTTACCCATGCCCTGCTGGTTGCCCATGCCCTGGCCCATGCCCTGCTGGGGGCCGGTGAGCTGCTGCGGGCCGCCGAGCTGCTGCGGACCGGGGCCCTGCTGGCCGGGCACCGGCGGGCCGGATATGGCGGCGGGCACGGGGGCGCCGGAGCGGCCGCCGTCCTGCGGGGCCTGCTGCTCCTTGCGCATGTTGGCCTGGTTCTGCGCGGCGGCACGCGTGGCGGCGGCCAGCTTGGCCCGCAGGTCCTCGTTCTCGCGCAGCAGGCGGGTCAGCTCGGCTTCGACCTCGTCGAGGAAGGCATCGACCTCGTCCTCGTCATAGCCTTCGCGCAGCCGGACGGTCGTGAACTGCTTGTTCCGAACGTCCTCGGGGGTCAATGGCATCTCTTCACCTCAACGTGATCGTCGGACCGGCATCCTGTCGCATCGTTCAGAACGACAGGCGCTGCACGAGCGAGATCAGGACATACACAATGATCATCAGTACGAAGAAGGACAGGTCGAGCGCCACGCCCCCGAGACGCAACGGCGGGATGAAACGCCGAAGAAGCTTGAGTGGCGGATCTGTGACAGTGTACGTGGCCTCCAGCACCACGACCATGGTCTTCCCGGGACGCCATGAACGGGCGAACTGGAACACCCAGTCCATGACGAGTCGGAAGAGCAGGATCAGCAGGAACACGGTCAGCACCCAATAGAGCACCGAACCGAAGATCCCCATCGCGTCTCCCTCTCCCTGGCCGACGTTCCGTCAGTGACGCTCTGTCAACAGACCCACACGTGTGGTCGTGGGTTCGGGTCAGCTCTGGTTGAAGAACCCACCCTCGGCGATCCGAGCCTTGTCCTCCGCCGTTACATCGACGTTAGCAGGCGACAGCAGGAACACCTTCTGCGTCACGCGCTCGATACTGCCGTGCAGACCGAAGACCAGTCCAGCGGCGAAGTCTACGAGCCGCTTGGCGTCCGTGTCGTCCATCTCGGTCAAATTCATGATCACGGGAGTGCCGCCGCGGAACTGTTCCCCGATGGTGCGGGCCTCGTTGTAGGTCCTGGGGTGCAGCGTCGTGATGCGGTACGGCTCTCGTTCGTTGACGACCTTGGGCATGATCACCGGGGTGCTCTTCTCCAGGTTGCGGTGACGCTCGGATGTGATGGACGACACGGGAGCCATCCGCGGCTGCTCCTGCCGGATCGGGACCGCGGCGGGCACCGGCTGGGGCGCGATGTGGGCCACGGGCGCCGGCTGCGGGGCGGGTGCGGCGGGAGCGGGGGCCGCGGAGCGGAGGTCCTCGGTCCGGCCGGTGCGGATCGGCTCGGGATCCGCGTCGTAGTCGTCGTCGGGGTCGTACCCCTGGCTGTCGTAGGTCTCGTCCTCGACCAGACCGAGATAGACCGCCATCTTGCGCATCGCGCCGGCCATGCTGCTGTCTCCTCCGCTCATGCGCCCACCGTGTCGCCCTGCGGATGCCGTGGTCCTCTTACGACCTGTCAGGCCGACGGTCCGTCAGACCGCGGAGTGTGCGCTCGGATGCGATCCACGGTTTACCAGCAGACTGATCATCTGCTAGGTTCTGTCCTATTTTGTCCTGCAGTCTGATCTACTTACCCGGTGACGTTACCCGAGCGGTGACCGCACTCCGAGCACCGCAGTACCGACGCGTACATGTGTCGCTCCGGCGGCGATCGCCTGCTCCAAGTCCCCGCTCATCCCTGCCGAGACCATGGTTGCAGCCGGATGGGTCGTGCGTACGTCGCTTGCGATTTCCGCCAGCCGCGCGAAGGCGCGCGCCGGGTCGCCCGCCAACGGGCCGGCGAGCGGTGCGACGGTCATCACACCGTCCAGTCGCAGCCCGGGCGTGTCGGCGATCTTCTCGGCCAGCGCGAGCACCTCGGCCGGGGCCACCCCGGCCCGGTGCTCCCCTTCGCCCGCCTCCTTCTCCAGGGCGACCTGCACCAGGCAGCCCAGCGGCGGGCGCTCGGCGGCGCGGACGGCGGCGGCCAGCGAGTCGACCAGCCGGGCCCGGTCCACCGAGTGCACGACGTCGGAGTAACGGACCACCGAGCGGGCCTTGTTGGTCTGCAACTGGCCCACGAAGTGCCAGGTCAGCGGGAGTTCGACGCAGCGCTCGGCCTTGGGGGCGGCGTCCTGGTCGCGGTTCTCGGCGACGTCGGTGACGCCGAGCCCGGCGAGCAGCGCGGTGTCCTCGGCCGGGTAGGTCTTGGTCACCACGATCAGGGTGACCTCCGCGCGCGGGCGGCCGGCCGCGGCGCAGGCGTCGGCGATCCGGCGCTCGACCACGTCGAGGTTGGCGCCGAGCTGCTCGTAGCGGGCGCGCCGCCCCTCGGTCAGCGCGGCGGAGAAGTCCGCCCCGCCCGGGAACGGACCGTAGATGTCGTTCGTCATGAGTGTGAGGGCCCCAGCCAGACGTAGCTCGCGAGTCGGCCGGTCCGCTGCTCCCTGCGGTAGGAGTAGTGGTCCGGTGATTCGAGGGTGCAGACGGATGATCGGATCACATCCTGCACGCCCGCCTCGGCGAGCTGCGCGGCGACCCCGGCGGGGACGTCCAGCGCGGGGGTGCCCCAGGAGGTCTCGGCCCGCGCGGCCGGGACGAGCGCGGCGACCTCGGCGCGCATCGCCTCCGGCACCTCGTAGCAGCGGCCGCAGACCGCGGGGCCGACGGCGGCGAGGATCCGTTCGGGGCGGGCGCCCAGCGCGCGCATCGCGTCGAGCACCGCGGGGACGACCCCGGCGGCCAGGCCCGGGCGCCCGGCGTGCGCCGCGCCGACCACTCCGGCGGCCGGGTCGGCCAGCAGCACGGGGGTGCAGTCGGCGGTCAGCACGGCGAGGGCGAGCGGACGGTCGGTGACCACCGCGTCGACGGTCGGGGCGGTGCCCTCGGGCTGGCGCTCGGTGACCACCGCGACCTCGGCGCCGTGCACCTGGTTCATCCAGACCACATCGGCCGGATCCAGCCCCAGTTCCCGGGCCGCGAAGAAACGGTTCTGCTTGACGAACTCGGGCGAATCGCCCACCGCGCCACCGAGATTGAGCTCCCCGTACGGCGCGGTGCTCACCCCGCCCCACCGGGTGGTGGAGGCGAAGTGAGCACCGTGTCGGGAGAACGCGTGGATCACTTGAGGAAGTCCGGCACGTCGAGCTCCTCGGCGGGGCTCTCGACGTACGGCCGGTGCACCGGCTGGACCTGCGGCGGCACCGGCGGGGCGGTGGCCGTGACCGGGGCCGGAGCCGGGGTCTCGGCCGGACGGGCCGGCTCCTCGAAGCGGGTGACCGAGCCGATCGAACCGTAGGCCGGCCGGCCGGCCGGCCGGTCGGAGCCCGCGGCCGGGGCCGCGGAGGCGGTGGAGGTGGAGGTGGACTTCACCACCGGCTCGCGGACGATGGCCGGCGGCTGGCCACCGTCGAACCCGGCGGCGATCACGGTGACCCGGACCTCGTCGCCGAGCGCGTCGTCGATGACCGCGCCGAAGATGATGTTCGCCTCCGGGTGGGCCGCCTCGCTGACCAGCTGGGCGGCCTCGTTGATCTCGAACAGGCCGAGGTCGGAGCCGCCGGAGATGGAGAGCAGCACGCCGCGGGCGCCGTCGATCGAGGCCTCCAGCAGCGGCGAGGAGATCGCCATCACCGCGGCGGCCTTGGCCCGGTCCTCGCCGCGGGCCGAACCGATGCCCATCAGCGCCGAACCGGCGTCCGACATGACCGACTTGACGTCGGCGAAGTCCAGGTTGATCAGGCCGGGGGTGGTGATCAGGTCGGTGATGCCCTGCACACCGGAGAGCAGCACCTGGTCGGCGGAGCGGAACGCGTCCAGCACCGAGACCTGGCGGTCGGAGATCGACAGCAGCCGGTCGTTCGGGATGACGATCAGGGTGTCGACCTGCTCGCGCAGGCTGGCGATGCCGTCCTCGGCCTGGTTGGCCCGGCGGCGGCCCTCGAAGGTGAACGGGCGGGTGACCACGCCGATGGTCAGGGCGCCGAGCGAGCGGGCGATGTTGGCCACCACCGGCGCGCCGCCGGTGCCGGTGCCGCCGCCCTCGCCGGCCGTCACGAAGACCATGTCGGCCCCCTTGAGGACCTCCTCGATCTCCTCGCGGTGGTCCTCGGCGGCCTTCCGGCCGACCTCGGGGTTGGCGCCGGCGCCGAGGCCCCGGGTGAGCTCGCGGCCGACGTCGAGCTTCACGTCGGCGTCGCTCATCAGCAGCGCCTGGGCGTCGGTGTTGATCGCGATGAACTCGACGCCCTTGAGCCCGACCTCGATCATCCGGTTGATGGCGTTGACTCCGCCGCCGCCGATGCCGACGACCTTGATGACCGCGAGGTAATTCTGGGGTGCTGCCACGTCGGGGCCTCTCGCCTCGAATTTCCGGGTCGGCTCCCCTGGATTGTGAAGGCCGACGGATGTCGATGGGTGGGAAGCACGTGGTTCCAACCCGAACCCTAAACTTGAGGTTGAGGGTTATGGCTGTGCCGGTGTCACCTCGGTGTCGAGCACAGCTCGTTGACACAGGACAGTAGGTCGCAACCGGCGCGTGTTTCAACGAACACGCCGAGCTTCCCTTTTTCTTTTGAGCCTATGTGATCATCGACCCCTCGGTGAAACCGGGGTGACCACCAAGGGTCGGACCGGAGCCGTGGCCCCGTCAATACCGCCCCCGGGCACAGAACTTACCGGATCAACCCGACACCGCCGGGGCATCCGGCGCACTCACGTCGTAATTCGACGCCTTCTGACCGAGCAGTGCGGTCAGCACCTGCGCCTTGCGCGGGGTGTCCTCGGCGCTCCCCCAGCGGACGGTCGCGCCGGAGGCCAGCTTCAGCCGGATGTCGTCGTAGGAGTAGACCGTGAGCGAACCGGCCTGTTTCGCCACGTCCGGCGGCAGTCCGGCGGCCACCGTGATCGCCGAGCGGACCAGGGTCGGCCGGTCGATGACGGCCGCCGCGTCCTGGGCCGGCTGGCTCAGTTCGAGGGCCACCACCGGGACGCCGGGCGGGGGCCCGGGCTCCGTGGCGAACTCCACACCGCCGGCGTCGACCTGGACGAAGCCGCCGCCGTCGCGCTGGATCGCCGCCACCGGGCGGCGCTCGGTCACCTTCACCCGCAGGGTGTGCGGCCAGCCGCGCCAGACCTCGACCGAGGCGACCCGCGGGACCTTCGCCACCTCGGCCCGGACCGCGTCCAGGTCGACCCGGGCCAGCGGGCCGCGGGCGCTGTCGCCGAGCGCCCCCTCGATGTCCTGCCGGGTCAGCTTGCCGGAGTCCAGGCCCTGGACGGCCACCCCGCGGACGTCCAGCGCGGAGGAGAGGAACACCGTCCAGCCGAGGCCCCCGAGCACCAGCGCGCCCAGCGCGACCAGCACCCCGACGCCCCGGCGGGACAGCCGGAGCCGGGGCGGACGGACCGGTTCGCCGTCCTCCCCGAGCTCCTCGTCGTACTCGTCAGCCACGGCGCCGGCCGCCGCGGGCGGCCTCGATCGCCTCGTACACCATCTGCACCAGCAGGTCGTCGGCGTCCCGGCGGCCGAACTCGGCGGCCGCGCGCGACATCTCCCACAGCTTGGCCGGATCGGTGAGCACCGGCAGCACGTTCTTCAGCACCCAGTCGGTGGTCAGCTCGGCGTCGTCGACCAGCAGGCCGCCGCCCGCCTTCACCATCGGCTGGGCGTTCAGCCGCTGCTCGCCGTTGCCGATCGGCAGCGGCACGAACGCGGCCGGCAGGCCGACCGCGGCCAGCTCGGCCACCGTCATCGCGCCGGCCCGGCAGAGCATCATGTCGGCCGCCGCGTAGGCCAGGTCCATCCGGTCCAGGTAGGGCAGCGCCCGGTACGGCGGCATGCCCGGGATGTCGTCGATGGTCGGCAGCTCGTTCTTCGGGCCGACCGCGTGCAGGATCTGCACGCCGTACTGCTGGAGCCGGGGCGCGATCGCCTGCACCGTCTCGTTGAGGCGCCGGGCGCCCTGCGAGCCGCCGGAGACCAGCAGGGTGGGCAGCCGCTGGTCGAGGCCGAAGTAGTGCCGGGCCTCGGGACGGACGGTGCCGCGGTCCAGGGTGGCGATGGTGCGGCGCAGCGGGATGCCGATGTACCGGGAGTCGCGCAGCTTGGAGTCCGGGGTGGAGACCGCGACGAAGTCGCTGTAGCGGGCGCCGATCTTGTTGGCCAGGCCGGGGCGGGCGTTGGCCTCGTGCACCACGATCGGGACGCCGGCCCGCTTGGCCGCCAGGTAGGCGGGCATCGCCACGTAGCCGCCGAAGCCGACCACCGCGTCCGCCTTGACCCGCTCGATGACCTCCTGGGCGGCGCGCACGGTGCCGCGCAGCCGGCCCGGGACGGTGATCAGCTCCGGGGTGGGCTTGCGGGGCAGCGGCACGGCCGGGATCAGCGCCAGCTCGTAGCCGCGCTCCGGGACCAGCCGGGTCTCCAGGCCGCGCTCGGTGCCGAGGGCGGTGATCCCGATGGACGGGTCGTGCCTGCGCAGCGCGTCCGCGAGCGCCATGGCCGGCTCGATGTGACCGGCGGTCCCGCCGCCGGCGAGTACGACATGCACCGAAATTCACCGCTCCCTGCGCGGCGGCCGGGCGGCCTTGCGCGCTGTGGTTTTCCTACCTGGCAGCACCCGGTCCAGGACTGGCCCGAACCGGGAGTTGGCCCCTTTTCGCCATCTGCGGGGCCGGGCAGCCAGCGCTGCCTTCGCCGCCGGGGAGCTGCGTGCGAAGCACAGCAGCAGCCCGATGGCGCACATGGCCGACAGCATCGCGGAACCGCCGTACGAGAACAGCGGCAGCGGGACGCCCGCGATGGGCAGGAGTCCCAGCGCCGACCCCAGGTTGACCACGGCCTGAGCCATGATCCACGTGGTGGCGGCGCCCGCCGCGTACCGCACGAACGGGTCCGTGGTGCCGAGGGCCACTCGGATACCCGCGTAGCCTAGTGCCGCGAAGAGGGCGAGCACGGACAGCGTCCCCACCAGTCCGAGTTCCTCGCCGGTGGCGGCGAAGATGAAGTCGGTGTGGGCCTCCGGCAGCTGTCCCCACTTCTCCACCCCGGCGCCCAGTCCGGACCCGAACGGTCCGCCCGCGGCCAGGGCGTACAGGCCGTGCAGGGCCTGGAAGCAGTCCAGGCTCGGGTCCGGTTTGGTGACGCCGACGCAGGCGAGCCGGCCGAGCCGGTGCGGCACCGTGATGATCAGCGCGGTGCAGGCGACCACCGCGATGCCGAGGGTGGCGGCGAACAGCCGCAGCGGGGCGCCGACCATCCAGAGCAGGCCGAACAGCATGGCGATCAGCACCATGGTGGTGCCCATGTCGCCGCCGATCATGATCAGCATCATCAGCACGACGGTGCCCGGCACCAGCGGGATCAGCAGGTGCTTCCACTGGTCGAGCATGTGGGTGCGCTGCTTGCGGGCCAGCAGGTCGGCCGCCCACAGCAGCAGCGCGAGCTTGGCGAACTCGGACGGCTGGATCTGGAAGAAGCCCAGGCTGATCCAGTTCCGGTTGCCGTTGATCCGCACGCCCACGCCGGGGATCGCCACCAGCACCAGCGCGCCCACCACGCCGAACAGCAGCGGGTAGACGGCGGTGCGCAGCACCCGCACCGGGGCCCGGGTCAGCACCACCGCGACCGCGCCGCCGAGCAGCAGCGCGACCAGCTGCTTGCGGAAGAAGAACGTCATCGGCAGGCCGTACTCCACCACCACGCTCTGCGAGGCGGAGAACACCATCACCAGGCCCAGCACCACCAGCAGCAGCGAAGCGCCCAGGATCAGGTAGTACGGCGTCAGCGGGCGGGCCATCAGGTAGCCGAAGCGCTCCCGGGCGGCCCGGAAGCGGGCGACCGGCCCGGCCGACTTGAAGGTGGTGGTGGTCGCCGAGATCAGCTGAAGGCCCTGCGGCGGCTCCTTCTCCCTGGTCGGCACCACGGGCTCCTCACGGTTCGGGTCACGGACGGGAAGGCGCCGGGTCCTCCGACGGCGAGGCCGCGCCCGGGCGGTGAGCCGCCCGGGCGCGGCCTCGTGGTGCGCGGCTCAGGACTGCAGGGCCCGGACGGCGGCGGCGAACAGGTCGCCGCGCTCACCGTAGTTGGTGAACATGTCCATCGAGGCGCAGGCGGGCGCCAGCAGGACGGTGTCGCCCTTCTCGGCGGCGGCGGCCGCGGCCGCGACGACCTCGGCCATCGCCCCGGCGCCAGTCTGGCCCGGTGCGGGCTCGACGACCGGGACCTGCGGGGCGTGTCGCTCCAGCGCCTCGCGGATCAGCTGCCGGTCCTGGCCGATCAGCACGGCGGCCCGCAGCCGGGGCGCGGCGGCGGCGACCAGCTCGTCGAAGGTGGCGCCCTTGGCGAGGCCGCCGGCGATCCACACCACCGGCCGGTACGCGGCCAGCGAGGCGGCGGCGGCGTGCGTGTTGGTGGCCTTGGAGTCGTCCACGTAGGTCACGCCGTCGACCTCGGCGACGTGCGCGATCCGGTGCTTGTCGGGGGTGAAGGCGCGCAGCCCGTCCCGGACGGCCTTGGCGTCCACGCCGTAGGCGCGGGCCAGCGCGGCGGCGGCCAGCGCGTTGGTGATGTTGTGCGGGGCCGGCGGGTTCACGTCGGCGACGGCGCCGAGCTCGGCGGCCGAGTTGGCCCGGTCGGTGACGAAGGCCCGGTCGACCAGCAGGCCGTCGACCACGCCGAGGTTGGAGACGGCGGGCGCGTCCGGGCCGAAGCCGACCGCCCGGCAGCCCTCCTCGACGTCGGCCTCGCGGACCAGCGCCTCGGTGGCGGGGTCGGCCAGGTTGTAGACGCAGGCGACCCGGTTGCCCTGGTAGATCCGGCCCTTGTCGGCGGCGTACGCCTCCATCGAGCCGTGCCAGTCGAGGTGGTCGGGGGCGAGGTTGAGCACCGCGCCGGAGTGCACCCGCAGCGAGGGCGCCCAGTGCAGCTGGTAGCTGGAGAGTTCGACGGCCAGCACGTCGTACGGCTCCTCGGCCAGCACGGCGTCCAGCACCGAGACGCCGACGTTGCCGACGGCGGCGGTGCGCTTGCCGGCCGCGGTGAGGATCGAGGCGAGCATCTGGACGGTGGTGGTCTTGCCGTTGGTGCCGGTGACGGCCAGCCAGGGGGCCGGTTCGCCGGTGGCGGGGTGCGGGGTGCGCAGCCGCCAGGCGAGTTCGACGTCGCCCCAGACCGGGACGCCGGCCGCGTCGGCGGCGGCGAACAGCGGGCTGTCGGGGGCCCAGCCGGGCGAGGTGACGACCAGCGCGGTGCCCGCGGGCAGGGTGGCGCCGTCGCCGAGGCGGACGGTGACGCCCTGCTCGACCAGCGGGGCGGCCTTGGCCGCGAGGCCCGGGCCGTCCCCGCCGTCGACGACGGTGACGCGCGCGCCGAGTCCGTGCAGGACCCGGGCAGCGCTGATCCCGGAGAGGCCGAGTCCTGCGACGACGACCGGCAGTCCGGCCCACTCCGGGTTGTTCATCCGGTCACCCATCCCGCGTAGAAGAGTCCGAGTCCGACGGCGACGCACAGGCCCTGGATGATCCAGAACCGGACCACGATCAGGACTTCGCTCCAGCCCTTGAGCTCGAAGTGGTGCTGCAGCGGCGCCATCTTGAAAACGCGCTTGCCGGTCATCCGGAACGAGCCGACCTGGATGATCACCGAAAGGGTGATGATCACGAACAGGCCGCCGAGGATGGCGAGCAGCAGCTCGGTGCGGGAGACGATGGCCAGGCCGGCCAGCGCGCCGCCGAGGGCCAGCGAGCCGGTGTCGCCCATGAAGATCTTCGCGGGCGAGGTGTTCCACCACAGGAAGCCGAAGCAGGAGCCCATCAGCGCGGCGGCGACCACGGCGAGGTCCAGCGGGTCGCGGACGTCGTAGCAGGAGGCGGTGGCCTTGATCGCGTAGGCGCAGTTCTGGCCGTGCTCCCAGAGGCCGATGAAGGTGTAGGCGCCGAAGACCATCACCGAGGCGCCGGTGGCCAGGCCGTCCAGGCCGTCGGTCAGGTTCACGCCGTTCGACATCGCGGCGATCATGAAGTACGCCCAGATGACGAACAGCACCGGGCCGATCGCCCACTTGAAGTCCTGCACGAAGGACAGGTGGTCGGAGGCCGGGGTCAGCCCGCGGCTGTCGCTGAACTGCATGGCCAGGATGGCGAAGGCGAGGGCGACGAAGGACTGGCCGAGCAGCTTCGCCTTGGCCCGCAGGCCCAGCGAGCGGCGCTTGACCACCTTGATGTAGTCGTCCAGGAAGCCGACCAGGCCCAGGCCGGTGGTCAGGAACAGCACCAACAGGCCGGAGGCGGTGGGCATTTCGCCCGTTATCGCCTTGGTCGCGAAGTAGGCGATCAGGGTGGCCAGGATGAAGGCGATGCCGCCCATCGTGGGCGTGCCCTTCTTGCTGTGGTGCGCCTTGGGGCCGTCGTCCCGGATGTACTGGCCGTAGCCCTTCTTGGCGAGCAGCTTGATCAGGGCGGGGGTGCCGAGCAGGGTCAGCACCAGGCCGATCATGCCGGAGAAGAGGATCTGCTTCACTTCGCGGCACCGTCCGCGAGCAGCGCCTCGGCGACCTTCTCCAGGCCCACCGAACGGGAAGCCTTCACCAGGACCACGTCCCCCGGCCGCACCTGACTGCGCAGCAGCTCGATCGCCGCGTCCGCGTCGGACACCAGCACCGACTCCTCACCCCACGAACCTTCGTTCCTCGCGCCCAGTTCCATCCGGGCCGCCTCGCGTCCGCCGACCGCCACCAGCTTGGTGATGTCCAGCCGCACCGCGAGCCTTCCGATGGTGTCGTGCTCGTCGAGGCTGTCCTCGCCGAGCTCCCGCATCTCACCGAGCACCGCCCAGGTGCGGCGGCGCTCCGGGCCGGTGCCCGCCATCGTCGCGAGGGCCCGCAGCGCGGCCCGCATGGACTCCGGGTTCGCGTTGTAGGCGTCGTTGACGACGGTGAGGCCATCGGCCCGGTCGACCACCTCCATGCGCCAGCGGGACAGCGCACCCGCCTCGCTGAGTGCTTCGGCGACGCGGTCGACGGGCATCCCGAGCTCCACCGCCACCGCAGCGGCGGCGAGGGCGTTCGAGACGTGGTGCTCACCGTACAGGCGCAGCTGCACGGGTGCGGAACCGGCCGGGGTGCTGAGCGTGAACTGTGGCCGCCCGGTGGCGTCCAGGCGAACGTCCGTGGCGCGGATGTGCGCGTCCGGGGATTCGCCGAACAGCACGACCCTCGCCCTGGTGCGGCTGCTCATCGCGCGCACCAGCGGGTCGTCGGCGTTGAGGACGGCGACGCCGTCGGCCGAAAGGGCCTCCACCATCTCGCCCTTGGCCTCGGCGATGGCCTCGCGGGAGCCGAACTCGCCGAGGTGGGCGGTGCCGATGTTGAGGACGAGTCCGACGGTGGGCGGGGTGATGCCGGTCAGGTACTCGATGTCGCCCTTGTGCCGGGCGCCCATCTCCATCACCAGGTGACGGGTGGTCGGGGCGATCCGCAGCGCGGTCAGCGGGTGGCCGATCTCGTTGTTGTGCGAACCGGCCGGGAAGACCGTCTCACCGTGCTTGGACAGCAGTTGGCCGATCAGGTCCTTGGTGGAGGTCTTGCCGGCCGAGCCGGTCAGGCCGACGATCCGCACCCCGGCGGAGCGGGCCACCACGGCGCGGGCGAGCCGGCCGAGGGCGACCACCACGTCGTCCACCAGGATCGCGGGCACGCCGACGGGCCGGGTGGCGAGCACCGCGACGGCGCCGTCGGCGACGGCCTTCGCCGCGAAGTCGTGGCCGTCCACGCGCTCGCCGAGCACGCACACGAACAGCCCGCCGGGCTCGATCCGCCGGTTGTCGGTGACCACCGCGCCGGTGATCACCGCCTGCGGGTCCGCCCCGTCGAGCGTCCCGCCAACGGCCTGCGCGGCCTCCGCGAGGGTCAGGCTGATCATCGCTGCGCCTCCATCATCAACTGCTCGATCGCGGTCCGCAGGACCTCGCGGTCGTCGAACGGGCGGACCTCGCCCTTCACGTACTGGCCCAGCTCGTGGCCCTTGCCCGCCACCAGGACGGTGTCGCCGCTGTGCGCGCGGGCCACCGCCAGGGCGATCGCCTCGCTACGGTCCGGGACGGCGAGCACCTCGCCGCGCTCCGCCTCGGGCACCTCGGCGGCGCCGGACAGCATGGTGGCGAGGATCGCCAGCGCGTCCTCGGAACGCGGGTTGTCGCTGGTGAGGACGGCGGTGTCGGCGAGCCGGGCGGCGATCGCGCCCATCGGGCCGCGCTTGTACGGGTCGCGGTCGCCGCCGCAGCCGACGACCACGTGCAGCCGGCCCTTGGTGACCTCGCGGAGCGAGGCGAGCACGGAGTTGAGCGCGTCCGGCTTGTGCGCGTAGTCGACCACGGCGACGTAGTCCTGGCCGGCCTCGACCTTCTCCATCCGGCCGGGCACCCCGGGAACGGCGGCCACCCCGGCCACCGCCGCGTCCAGGTCGACGCCCGCGGTGACCAGCACGGCGATCGCGCCGAGCGCGTTGGAGACGTTGAACGGGCCGGGCAGCGGCACCGAGGCGTCGGCCCGCTCGCCGTTCGGGCCGACCACCCGGAACGTGGAGCCGGCCGGGCCGGGCTGGACGTCGACGGCGCGCCAGTCGGCGTCCGGGTCGCCGGACGCCGAGAAGGTGGTCATCGGGATCCGGGCCTCGCCGGCCAGCCGGCGGCCGTAGGAGTCGTCCAGGTTGGCCACGCCGTGCCGGGACTTGCCGGGCTCGAACAGCCGGGCCTTGGCCCGGTAGTAGTCCTCCATGTCGGGGTGGAAGTCGAGGTGCTCCGGCGTCAGGTTGTTGAACAGCGCGACGTCGTAGACCACGCCGTCGGTGCGGCCGTACACCAGCGCGTGGCTGGAGACCTCCATCACCACCGCGTCCGCCCCGGCCTCGCGCATCACGCCGAGCACGGCGTGCAGTTCGGTGGCCTCGGGGGTGGTGCGCTCGGACTTGACCCGCTCCTCGCCGACCCGCATCTCGACGGTGCCGATCACCCCGGCCGTCCGGCCGGCCCCGCGCAGGCCGCCCTCGACCAGGTAGGAGGTGGTGGTCTTGCCGTTGGTACCGGTCAGACCGATCATCAGCATGCTCTCGCTGGGCGCCCCGTAGACCGCGGCGGCCAGCGCGCCCATCACCTCGCGCGGACTGTCCACCACCAGCAGCGGCAGGCCGGTGCCGGCGGCCGGTTCGGCCCCGGCGGCGTCGGTGAGCACCGCGACCGCGCCGGCGGCGGCCGCCGCCGGGGCGAACGCGGCACCGTGGTGGTTGGCGCCGGGGAAGGCCACGTACACGTCGCCGGGCCGCACCGCCCGGGAGTCGTGGGTGACGCCGGTGACCTCGGGCCCCTCGACGGGGGCCAGGCCGAGCAGCCGGGCCGCCCCGGCCAGGGGCAGCGCCGCGGTGCGGCTGGGACGGGGTGGGCTCGCGGGGGTTTGATCGGGTTTCGGCACGGCCGGAAGGCTATCGGCCCCGCGCCCCCCGGGGCCAAACCGGGCCTGCTCCGTGACGCTGCTCACAGGGCGCTGGGCGCGCCGGGGGGTGTCGCTCATCTCAGGGTTTCCAGTCGACGGGCAGGTTCGGCGCCTCGCTGCCGCTCGGCGGGACCTGGAGGGTCTTGAGGGTGAACTCCATCACCTGCTTGAAGACGGGCCCGCACAGCTGCCCGCCGAAGTGCCCGTTGACCGGGTCCTGGATGACGCAGGAGACCGTCACCCGGGGCCGGTCGGCCGGTGCGAAGCCGATGAAGGAGGCGGTGTACCCGGAGTACTTGCCGGTCTTCGGGTCCACCCGGTTCGCGGTGCCGGTCTTGCCGGCCACCCGGTACCCCGGGATCTTCGCGGTGTTGCCGGTGCCCTGCTCGTCGGTGACGACGGACTCCAGCATCTCGGTCAGCGTCTTCGCGGTCTGCTCGGACACCACCCGGTTCTGCGCCCCGGCCGGTGCCGGGGTGAACTTCCCGTCCGGGCCGGTCGTCCCGGCCAGCAGGCTGGGGGCGACCCGCACGCCGCCGTTGGCGATGGTGGAGAACACCGAGGTGGCCTGCAGGGCGTTCACCGAGAGGCCCTGGCCGAACGGGATGGTGTACTGCTGCGAGCCGCTCCAGTCCTCGGGCTTGGCCAGGATGCCGCGGGTCTCGCCCGGGAAGCCCAGGCCGCTGGGCTTGCCGATGCCGAACCGGTCCAGGTAGTCGGCCAGCACCTTGTTGGACTCGGCCTGGGTGGCGCCCAGGTGCTCGGCCGCCTCGATGGTGCCGATGTTGGAGGACTTGGCGAGCACGCCCGCCAGGGTCAGGTACCAGGTCTCGTGGTCCACGTCGTCGTGGAAGACCCGGTCGGCCCGCTGGAGCGTGTTGGGCACCTCCACGTGGGTGTCCCAGTCGGCCTTGCCGGTGTCCAGCACCGCCGCCATGGTCATCAGCTTCGCGGTCGAGCCGGGCTCGTACGCGTCCTGCAGGGCGGCGTTGCCGAGCTGGTCGGCGCGGGCCGCGGCCAGGTCGTTGGGGTCGAAGCCGGGCGAGGTGGCCATCGCGAGCACCTGGCCGGTCCGCACGTCCTGGACGATCACGTAGCCCTTCTCCGCCCCGGCATTGGCCACCTGGTCGGTGATGGCGCGCTGGGCGGCCCACTGGACGTCCGGGTCCACGGTCAGCCGCAGGTCGGTGCCGGAGACCGGGTCCTGCCGGGCGCCGCCCGCGGTGGCGACCCGGTTGCCGCCCGCCGAGGCGTACGTGGAGTGCCCGTCCTGCCCGGCGAGCTGCTGCTGGTACTGGAGCTCCAGGCCGCCGCTGCCGGCGCCCTCCGCGTTGACGAAGCCGACCAGGTTGGAGGCCAGGCCGTTCGCCGGGTAGCTGCGCCGGGTCGACTGGTCCCAGAACAGCCCGGCCAGCGGGTTCACGCAGGCCGCGTCGAGGAACTGCCGGCCGCCCTTGTCGGCGGGCTTCTTCAGCAGTTGGGCCTGGGCCCGGCAGGCCGCGGTGTCGACCTGCTTGGCCAGCGAGGACTTGAGGTCGGCGATCTGGTTCTTGGTCTCCGGGGACTGCCGGGCCGTCAGCAGCGCGTACTGGCTCTTCGGGTTCTTGCTGTTCGGGTGCAGCTTCTCGGCCAGCTTCTCCTTCGGCTGCCCGAGGATCGGCGCCAGCAGCGCCGCGGCCTGCTCCGGGGCGTCCGGCAGGTGGGTGGCCTCCGGGGTGAACATGGTCGGGTCGGCGGTGATGTCGTACGCGTCGACCGAGGTGGCCAGCACGGTGCCGTCCGCGGCGGTGATCGAGCCGCGCTCGGCGGGCAGCGTCACCCGCACGTACTTGTTGGCGCCAGCGGCGGCGGCCAGCGCGTCGGAGTCCAGCAGTTGGAGCTGCACCAGCCGGCCCGCGAAGATCGCGAAGACCAGCAGCAGGCAGATCGTCACCAGCCGCAGCCGGCGCCGCGGGTCGGCCAGCTTGATGGTGCGCGGCCCGGACGGGGCCGGGCGGCGCGGCGGGGCCGGACGGCGGGCCGGGCGGGCGCTGGGGCGCGGCGGGGCGACCTCCCGGTGCCCGGCCGAGGCGCGCGGCCGGGACGGGCGGGCCGGGGTGCCGTCGCCGGTGCGGCGGGGTTCGCCGACCCGGCGGCGCGGCGGCTCGGCCCGGCCGCCGGAGCCGGCGGAGCCCGTCTTGCCGGCGGAGCCGACTGAGCCTGTCCTGCCGGCGGAGCCGGACGTACCGGAGCCTTGCCGGGACCCGGCGGGGCGGCCGGCCGACGGGCGGCCGGAGCCGGCGGCGGGGGTGCGGCGCGGGCGGGGGTGTTGTGAAGTGGACACGTCTTTAATCAATTCACTATCGGTTCAAAGTCGTTTTGAGTGTTGTGGGTTTTATAGGG